>JASHSY010000061.1 GCA_030040825.1 Xanthobacteraceae bacterium | reverse complement strand
GTTCTTCGCGCGCAAACGCCCGGCGTAAAGATCGGACTGTTGCATCCGGTCACCGGTGCATTGTCCTATTCCGGCCAACAAGGCCGCATCGGCGCCATGATGGCGGTCGACGAGATCAACGCAGCCGGCGGCATCAAAGCGCTCAAGGGCGCCAAGATCGATCCGATGCTCGGCGATGCGCAGTCGACGCCCGACGGCGGCACTGCCGAAGTCGAAAAAATGAATGCGGCGGAAGTCTCCTGCATCGTCGGCGGCTACGCTTCCTCGATCTGCCTTGCGGTCAGCCAGGCGGCTGCTCGCTATGACCTGCCTTATGCGGTCGACGTCGGCGTCGCCGATTCAATCGTCACGCGCGGACTCAAGAATACGTTCCGTTTCGGTCCCGGGTTCGGCGTGATCTCCAAGGCTGCGCTCGACAACCTAGTGACAATCAACGATGCGGCAGGCAAGCCGGCCAAGACGGTGATGATCGTGCACGAGGATTCGTTGTTTGGCTCCGGGCTTGCCAAACTGCTCAATGCGCAACTGCCGGCCAAGGGCTTTCAGATTCTGGAGACGATAGCGCATCCGACACCGACGCGCGATTTCAACACCGTCGTGCTCAAAATCAAGGCACAGAATCCAGACCTCGTCATTCCGGCGAACTATTACAACGAATACGTGCTGTTGGCCCGCACCATGCTTGAACAGCATGTGCGGCCGAAGGGGATCTATTCGGTGCTCGGCGGCGCCGCATCTTCCTACAAGTTCGTCAAAGAATTTCCCGACGCCGCCAAATACATCATGGACTGCAATCACTGGTTCAATCCGAAGAGCGCCAAGGCGCAAGAACTGAGGAAGCAGGTCGAGAGCAAGGGGCAGTTCTTCACCTACGAGCTGTACATGAACTACAACGCCGTCCATCTTGTTGCCGACGCGATCGAACGCGCGGGCGCGGCGGATCGCGCCAAGATTATCGCTGCGCTGGAGAGCTCAACCTATACCAGCCCAATCATGCCTTATGGGCCGACTAAATTCGTCAACGGCCAGAATCAAGGCGCCGCGCCGGCCAATACCCAGGTGCTCGACAACGACATCAAGGTGATCCTGCCGCCGGAATTCGCCAACGCCAAGGCGGTGTTCCCGATGCCGGCTTAGGAGTCAGGTTGTTTGTGGCGTCCTTGCGAGGAGCGAAGCGACGAAGCAATCCAGAATTTAGTTGCATTAGGCTGGATTGCTTCGCTCCGCTCGCAATGACAGCGTGCTTTCGCCCCTCATCCTGCTCTCGGCGGTTATCAATGGGCTGATGACCGGCGCGGTTTACGCGTTGGTCGCCTTGGGACTGACGCTGATCTACGGCGTGCTGCATATCATCAATTTTGCGCACGGCGCGCTGCTGAGCGCCGCGCTGTTTGCGGCCTTCCTGGCCTGGCAGAAGCTCGGCCTCGATCCGTATATCGCGGCGTTCGCGCTGGCGCCGTTGTTCTTCGCACTGGGCTATGCGCTGCAACGCTTCGTCATCGGGCCGGCGTCGCACGCCGATGATCGCAATATGTTGCTGGTGACGCTTGGCCTTGCCGTCCTCATCGAGAACGGGCTGCTCTACGAATTTCACGCCGACACCCGCACCGTTGAGCTTGCATACGGCTTCAAAAGCATCGATCTCGGCTTCACCTTCGTGGCGGTTTCGCGTCTGATCTCGTTCGTCGCCGTATTCGCTGTGGCGCTGGTGCTGTGGCTGATCATGACTCTGACCGACACCGGAAAGGCGATCCGCGCGGTGGCCCGCGAGAAACTCGGTGCTGAACTCTCCGGCATCGAGGTCGCGCACATCTACGCTGTTACTTTCGGGCTTGGTACCGCCTGCGTTGCGATTGCTGCCTGCCTGCTGATACCGAACTATTACGCCAATCCGAGTGCCGGCAACGCCTTCGTGCTGATCGCCTTCACTATAGTGGTGCTTGGCGGCATGGGCTCGGTGCCGGGCGCCCTGATCGGTGGTCTGGTCATTGGCGTGGTGGAAAGTCTCGGCGGTTTTTTCTTCGGTGAATCGCTCGGCCAGGTCGGCATTTTCCTGATCTTCATCGTGGTGTTGCTGGTTCGCCCGCGCGGCCTGTTCGGAGCCAGCGCATGAAGGCCTTCGTGCCGATCGCCGTCGTGGTCGCCATGCTCGCCACTGTGCCGGCATTCTTACATTCCAACGTCGTGCTCAATTTTCTGGTGGTGACGCTGATGATCGCGCTCGCCGGCCAAGGCTGGAACATCCTGGGCGGCTATGGTGGCCAATATTCGTTCGGCCACGCGGCCTTTTTCGGAACCGGCGCGTATGTGACTGCCATCCTTCAGATGCGCTACGGCGTCAACGCCTGGCTCGGATTTGCCGCCGGCATCGCGGCTGGCGCCGTCATCGGTGCGATCGTCGGCGGGCTTGCTTTTCGCGCCGGCCTGCGCAGTTCATATTTCGCGCTGGTAACGCTCGCCTTCGCCGAAGTACTACGCATCCTGGCAAGCGTTGCGCCGATCACCGGCGCCGGCGTTGGCATTTTGCTCAAGCTCGATCTGGGTACACGATCGTTCCAGTTCCAAAGCCGGGCGATCTTCTATCTCGTCATCCTTGCGCTGGTCGCGGTCGCGCTGGTGATCGCGCGCCTGCTCGAGCGCTCGCGCTTCGGAGCTTGGCTGATTGCGGTGCGCGAAAACGAAGATGCAGCTATGGCACTCGGCGTTGACGCATTTGCGGTCAAGCTTGGCGCGATGATCATCTCGGCTGCCATTACCGCCGCTGCCGGCTGCTTTTATGTCCAATATTTTTTGTTCATCGATGCCGGGATCGGCTATGGCTCGTGGATTTCGATTGAGGCGCTGCTGACGCCGATCATCGGCGGCACCGGCACAGTGTTCGGCGCGCTGCTGGGCGCGCTGGTGGTGAAATCGCTCGGCGAGGGCGCCAAGCTCATCACCGGCGACATTCCCGGGCTCGATCTGATGATTTACGGCGCGGTGCTCATATTGGTGATCCGCTTCGCGCCGCGTGGGCTCGTCGGCGCCGTGACCGATGCGTACGATTATCTTCGCCCGGCGGCGCAAAAGCGGGCAGTGGAGGCGGCGCATGGTTGAGCCGCTGCTGCGCGTGGAAGGCGTATCGCGACGTTTCGGCGGCTTATTGGCGGTCAACGCGGTGTCGCTGTCGGCGCCGGCGGCAAGCATCACCGCGCTGATCGGGCCAAACGGTGCCGGCAAGACGACGCTATTCTCGGTGATTTCCGGTTTCCTCAAGCCGAGCGCCGGTCACGTGCGCTACGACGGCATGGACGTTACCGGCGAGCCGCCGCATCGGCTGGCGCGCCGCGGCATCGCGCGCACATTTCAGATCGTGCAGCCTTTCGCCGGCCTGACAGTGCGTCATAACATTGCAGTCGGCGCGCACTTGCGCCATCGAGCCCGGGATGTGGCGCTGCAAATGGCTGAGCAGGTGGGGCGCGAGGTCGGCCTTGGCGAGTTGCTCGACCGGCCGGCTCACACGCTGACCGTGGCTGGGCGAAAGCGGCTTGAACTGGCAAGGGCGCTGGCGACCGAGCCGAAAGTGCTGCTCCTCGACGAGGTATTGGCGGGGTTAAACCCGTCGGAAATCCGTGCCATCGTACCGGCGATCCGCGCGCTCGCTACGCGCGGCATCGCCATCGTCATGATCGAGCACATGATGCAGGCGGCGATGAGTCTCGCCGATCGCGTTTTTGTTTTGGCGGAGGGTCGCATCATCGCCGAAGGCAGTCCGGCCGAGGTGGTGGCCGATCCCGAGGTCGTCGAGGCGTATCTCGGCCATGGCGCCGCGGCCAGAATGCGAGCCGCGTATGGTCACTGAAGCACTTCTCGACGTCAGCGACTTACGCGCTGGCTACGGCGACGCAGAGGTGCTGCGCGGCATCGATCTGAAGGTCGACTTCGGCGAGATCGTCGCAGTGCTCGGCTCCAACGGCGTTGGCAAATCGACGCTCAATCGAACGATCTCCGGCATTTTGCGGGCGCGCACCGGCGCGATCCGCTTCGACGGCGTCGCCATCGAACGCGAGAAGCCAGCCGCGATTGTTGCGCGCGGCCTCATTCAGGTACCCGAAGGACGGCGCATTTTCCCCAATCTAACGGTCGCCGAGAATCTCGATCTCGGCAGCTATCGCCGCGGCACCGAGCGGCGCGCCGCCAACCGCGACCGCGTGTTTGCCATCTTTCCGCGTCTGGCGGCGCGGCGGATGCAGCGCGCCGGTACGCTGTCGGGCGGCGAGCAGCAGATGCTTGCCATCGGCCGCGGCCTGATGGCGGAACCACGCCTGCTCATTCTCGACGAACCTTCGCTCGGGCTTTCGCCGCTTTTGGTCGAGGAATTATTCGCCCTGATTGGGCGCATCCATGGCGAGGGTGTCGCGGTATTGCTAGTCGAACAGAATGTGGTGCAAAGCCTGGAGATCGCCGGCCGGGCCTATATCCTCGCCGAAGGACAATGCGTCATGTCTGGCCCGTCCGCAGATATTGCCGCCAATCCGGAACTCAAACGCGCTTATCTGGGGCTTTGACCATGGCCGACATCGCCCTGTCCGAACGTCTTGCGCGCGCGCCGATCCTGATGGCGGCGGGCGTGTATGATCCGCTGACCGCGCTCATCGCCGAGCGCGCGGGCTTCGAGGCGCTGTACGTCTCCGGCGCCGGCATCGCCTATACCCGGCTCGGACGGCCCGATATCGGGCTCGTTAGCTTGAGCGAGGTGGTGGAGACGGTGGCACTCGTGCGCGATCGCGTCGGCTGCCGTCTGATTGTCGATGCCGACACCGGCTACGGCAACGCGCTCAACGTCGAGCGCACGGTGCGGCTTCTGGAGCGCGCCGGTGCCGATGCCATCCAGATCGAAGACCAGGATTTTCCAAAACGGTGCGGCCATCTCGATGACAAGACGCTGATCCCGGCAGGGGAGATGGTCGGCAAGATCAAGGCGGCGGTCGATGCGCGCGTTTCCGCGCAAACGCTGATTATCGCCCGCACGGACGCCGTTGCCGTGGAGGGTTTCGACCGCGCTGTGGAGCGCGCCGCGCTGTTCCGCCAAGCGGGCGCCGATGTGTTATTCATCGAGGCGCCGCGGCAACGCGATGAGCTCGCGCGCATCGGTGCGCGGTTCGGCAAAACCGTGCCGCTTCTCGCCAACATGGTTGAGGGAGGCAAAACGCCGATCTTGCCGGCGAGCGAACTTGAGGCGCTCGGTTTTGCCTTGGTCATCTTTGCCGCCGGCATCGTGCGAGCGCAAGCCAAGACTGCCGAGGAGTTTTATGCGTCGCTGAAGGCGCACGGCAGCGCTGAGCCGTTCCGCCCGCGCATGTACGACTTCGACGGACTTAATCGTCTGCTTGGGACGTCCGAAATGTTGGCAAAGGGGGCGCGTTATGCAGGCGGAGAATCCAAAACAACGAAAGGCGGAAAGCCGCAATGAAGACGTTCGATCTCATCATCAAGAATGCGCGCGTGGTGCGTCCGCATGCAACTGGAGTGGACGCTCTTGATATTGCAGTCAAGGACGGCAAGGTGGCCCGTCTCGCGCCGGAAATTCGCGCCGAAGATGCCGATGAAGTATTCGATGCCAAGCGCCAGCTCGCTTTTCCGGGCTGCGTCGATGCGCATATGCATGTGGGTATCTACCGACCGCTGGCCGAGGATGCGGTGAGCGAAAGCAAAGCCGCTGCGATGGGCGGCGTCACCTCGAGCCTCAATTACATCCGCACCGGAGCCTATTACCTCAATCGCGGCGGCCCGTATCGCGAAGTCATGCCCGAAGTGCGCAAGTTGTCTGAGGGGCGCTTCTGGGTCGATTACGGCTATCACGTCGCGCCAATCGAAAGCCGGCATCTCGGTGAGATGGAGTATCTTGTCACCGAGCACGGCGTGACGTCGTTCAAGATTTTTATGTTTTACGGCGGCTATGGGCTGCACGGAAAATCCGATCAGCAGAATCAGTTTCTGATGCTTCCTCCGGACGATCGCTATGACATCGCTCACTTCGAGTTCGTCATGCGTTCGGCGCGCGCGGTGATGGACCGCCACCCGGAGCTTGCCGAGCACATCAGCGTGAGCCTGCATTGCGAATTAGCCGATATTCTCAATGCCTATACGACGATCGTCGAACGCGAGGGCAAGCTAACGGGGTTGCAGGCCTACAGTGCCGCGCGCCCGCCGCATTCAGAGGGATTGGCGGTGTGGATCGCCTCTTATCTCGCCAACGAAACCAACTGCATCAACATCAATCTCTTGCATCTTTCTTCGCGCAAGGCGGTCGACGCGGCGTGGACCATGCAACAGGTCTTCCCGCATATCGGCTTCCGACGGGAGGTGACGGTCGGCCACCTCTTGCTCGACACCGACTGCGAATGCGCGGTGCACGCCAAGGTCAATCCGCCGATCCGGCCGCGGGAAGATGTGGAGGCGTTGTGGCAAGCTGTGCTCGAGCGCAAAATCGACTGGATCGTCAGCGATCACGCGTGTTGCTCGGCCGAACAGAAATGGTCAAAGGACCAACCGGACAATATCTGGCTCGCCAAATCGGGCTTCGGCGGCACCGAATACCTGCTCTCGGGTGTGGTGAGCGAGGGCAGCAAGCGCGGGCTCTCGTACAACCGGATGGCCGAACTGACGAGCTGGAATCCATCGCGGCGGTTCGGCCTGCTCAACAAAGGCGATATCGCTCCCGGCTTCGATGCCGACATCGTCCTGGTCGATCCGCACCAGACTTTTACCGTTCGCGCAGCCGAGTCGGAGTCCGAGCAGGGATATTCACCATTCGAAGGTCAGGAGCTGACCGGCCGGGTCAAAAGTACCTATTTGCGTGGCGCGCCGGTTTATCAGAATGGCAATGTCGTCGGCCCGGCACGCGGTCGCTATTTGCACCGGCCGGTCAAATAAAAAACAGCCAAGGAAGCCGCCCATCGGGGGCGATGGCCCATTCCAAATTCAGATTTCGAGGCGGCATCGGCGTCGCAGTTGCAGCCGCTGCCTTTTGCTGCTTAGAAAACGACAAATGACGAACTTCGTCAAACCGCTGGCAAGGCTTTAACGGAAGTTCCGGGAGGCGCGGAAATGTATCGCGGTACCAAAGACATTATGCTGCCGACGACCATCACCGGCTCGCTGCCGCGGCCGAGCTGGTACACCGAAAATCTCGGCACGCGGATGTTTCTCGACGCAATGGTGTCGCGCCGCTACCGCGAGCAATACATCGACACGCTGTCTTGCTACCTCCGCGACCAGGAGCTTGCCGGCCTCGACATTTGCACTGACGGCGACTGCCGCTTCGATGACGACGTCGGCGGACAGAGCTGGACCAGCTATCCGCCGCACCATATGACTGGCTATGAGCGCGGCGATCCGCGGCCGACGCCGGCCGGGCGCGGCGGGTTGTGGTTTCCCCGCGGCCATATCCTGCATGATTATTTGGAATCGCGCGTCATGCCGGTAATCATCGGGCCGATCGGACGCGGCGATCTGCAATACACCGCGCTATGGAAGACGGCGCAGCGGCTGACGACAAGGCCGGTGAAATTCGGTGCGGTATCGGCGGAAATCGTCGCCTTCGCGTCGCAGGACCGGCACTACAAGAGCGTGCCCGAGCGAATAGTCGCGATCGCGGAGGCGTTCAATCAAGAATACCACGAACTCGCCGATGCCGGCTGTCCGGTAATCCAGATTGAGGAACCGCAAATCCATATGGCGGCCGCGCGCGGCATCCAGGACAAGGTAATCACGCTCGATTTCTTAGTCGACGTATTCAATCGTACCGTGAAGGGACTACGCGCCAAGACCGAGGTGTGGGCGCATTCATGCTGGGGCAATCCGTCCCAGCAGCGCATGTTCGCAAGCGTTATGAGCTACAAACCGTCGCTTGAGACCTACAATAAGGTCGATGCCGACGTCATCACGTTTGAATCATCGAGCTCCGGCGGCATCGATCTGGAAGCCATCGGTAACACTATCGTTGGCAAGAAGATCGCCATCGGGGTGATCGATCATCACACACTGCAAGTAGAAAGCCCCGATGAGGTCGCGACGCAAATCCGCGCCGCGCTGAAATACATTCCGCCTGAGCGGCTGGTGATCTCATCGGACTGCGGCATGGGCCGCGAGGGGATGAGCCGTCGTCACGCCTTTTATAAGATGGTCTCGCTCGTGCTGGGCACCAACATGGTGCGCAAGGAGCTTGGCCTTCCAGAGGCTCAATGTTTGGCCGCTGACGAGCGCTATTCGCTGGTCGTGCCGGCAAAATAGTTCGCCGGCCGGAGTTGAAAAGCTAGTCTTAACAAGGCTAGGGGAACTCAAGCTCGCCCCGGCTGGTTGATTGGCACAAGCACCAGCGCGTTCGGCTGGAGTGCCCGCTCGGTAACGCTGTGGAGCTTTTCCTTTCCTGCGCATGGCTCGTGATCATGACGTGGCTGATTCTGC
>JASHSY010000060.1 GCA_030040825.1 Xanthobacteraceae bacterium | reverse complement strand
CGACGTGTTCGTGCCGCCGGGTAAGCGCAAGACGCTGGCGGTCGAGCTTGAGCGGCACGCTTTCGCTTATGTGTTCGAAGGCTCGGGCAGTTTCCGCGCAGCGTCGGAGCCGTTCGGCGTTTTGACCGAGAAGACCGACGGCGCCAACGAGATTCTTATGCGGGAGCAGACCGGCAATCGCTCGCTGGTGTTGTTCGACTCCGGCGATGAAGTCACGGTGCAGGCCGGCGACCACGGCATCCGCTTCCTGCTGGTTTCCGGCAAACCGCTGAAGGAGCCGGTCGCCTGGTACGGCCCGATTGTGATGAACACGCAAGCGGAGTTGCAGCGGGCCGTCGCCGAACTGCAACACGGGACGTTTATCCGCTAGCTTCGGCGTCTCGATGGCGAGAGGCGGCTATTTGGCCGGCGCTGGCGCGATCGCGACCAGGATTGAACATATTTCGTTGCCGCGATTGACGATCTCCCGGCTTTCGTTGGGGCCGATGAAGCAGGAATCGTGCTTCTTCAGCACGCTCTCCTTGCCGTCGACGATCACCGTCAATTCGCCGGCGAGAACGAAATAGACCTTCTCCGGCGGGGAGGCATCCGGCCCGGCGCCGCCGCCGGGTAAATAATGCGTCACGCCGACGATGAGGGCGCTGGAGCCACCGGCTTCGGCGCCGAACAGCCGCAAGCCCGTATAGCCGCGGTGATGCGGCGCATCATACGGCTTGGCTTCGGAAAAGCGTTTAATCTGCATCGGGGCTTTCTTCCCTTTCTCGACTCGGCGGTCACCGCACTGACCACGACGCACTAAACCGGCGGCGTACCGTTTGCGGCCAAGGCTTCGCCGGCAAGATAAAGTGAGCCGGTGATTAGGACGCGCGGCGCCGGATGCAAATCGAGTTTGCCGGCGACATCAAGCGCGCTCGCTATGTCGCGGCCGACCATCGACGGCAGTCCAATACGGCTCGCGATCGCGGCAAGCGTGGCTGCCGACTGGGCTTTCTCTTGCTGGATCGGCACGGCGATGACGCGACGGGCGAGGCCGGTGAAATTGCGCAGGAAACCTTCGCTGTCTTTCGTCGACATCATGCCGACGATCAGCACCAGCGGGCGAGGCACGCGCTCTTCAAGGTCGGCGATCGCCGCAGCGATGGCGCGGCCGCCGTCGGCGTTGTGGCCGCCATCCAGCCAAAGCTCGCTTTCCGGCGGCAGCAGGCAGGCGAGCTTTCCTTGCGCCAGGCGTTGCATGCGCGCGGGCCAGTCGACCCGGACCATTCCGCTCTCATAGGCGGCCGGCGGAAGCTTAAGACCGGCGACGCGCAACGCCGCAATGGCCGCGCCGGCATTTTCGAATTGATGCCGCCCATACAGCCTTGGCGCCGGCAAATCGAGCAGCCCGTCGTCATCCTGATAGACCAGCCGGCCGCGCTCTTCGGTTGCCGTCCAGTGTTCGCCGGCGATCTTAAGCGGCGCTTTCATCCGCGCCGCCTGCCGTTCGATAACCGCGAGCGCATCGCCCGCCTGGCTCGCAATCACTGCCGGCACTCCGGGCTTGATGATGCCGGCCTTTTCGGTAGCGATCGCTTGCAAGGTCTCGCCGAGAAAGTCGCGATGATCGAGCGAGACGCGGGTGATCACGCTGGCCAAAGGCTTGTCGATAATGTTGGTAGCATCGAGACGGCCGCCCAGTCCGACCTCGAACAGCGCGATGTCGGCGGGATGCCGGCTGAACAACAGAAAAGCCGCCGCCGTTTCCATTTCGAAAACGGTGATCGGCGCACCGCCGTTTTTGGCCTCGCATTCGCCAAGCGCGTCGGCAAGCTCGGCGTCGCCGACGAGTTGGCCTTCGCCTTCCGGGCGCGCAAGACGGAAACGCTCGTTGAGGCGGACGAGATTGGGCGAGGTGTAGACGTGGACGCGTTGTCCGGCCGCTTCGAGGATGGCGCGCATGAATGCGACGGTCGAGCCTTTGCCGTTGGTTCCGGCAACGTGGATGACCGGCGGCAGCCCGCGCTCTGGATGGCCGAGCGCCGCTACCAGGCGTTCGATCCGCCCGAGCGACAGGTCGATGCGTTTGGGATGCAGCGCCAGCAGGCGGGCGTGGACGGCGCCGATGGATCCTGCACCGGCAGTCGGCTCGTTCACGCCGGCGCCGGCAGACTGACGGGCGGCTGTTCCGCCGCCTCGGCCGCCGGCGCTTTCAGCAGCAGCCGGCACAGCCGTGAGATCGTCTCGCGCAGCGCGTGGCGATGGACCACCATGTCGACCATGCCGTGGTCGCGCAAGTATTCGGCGCGCTGAAAGCCTTCCGGCAACTTCTCACGGATGGTCTGCTCGATCACGCGCGGTCCGGCAAAGCCGATCAGCGCGCCGGGCTCGGCGATGTGGACGTCGCCCAACATCGCGTAGGAGGCAGTGACGCCGCCGGTGGTCGGGTTGGAGAGCACGACGATGTAGGGTTTGCGCGCCTCGTGCAGGTTCTGCACCGCGATGGTGGTGCGCGGCAATTGCATCAGGGAGAGAATGCCTTCCTGCATGCGTGCGCCGCCGGAGGCGGCAAACAAAACGAACGGACAGCCCTTTTCTACCGCGGTCGTCAGTCCTTTGATGATCGCTTCGCCGGCCGCCATGCCGAGTGAGCCGCCCATGAAGTCGAAATCTTGCACCCCCGCCACGATCGGCAATCGGTCGAGCTTGCCGTAGCCGAGCTTGATCGCATCGTTCAGCCCGGTCTTGCTGCGGGCATCCTTGAGCCGGTCGGCGTAGCGACGCTCGTCGCGAAACTTCAACGGATCGGCCGGCACGTCCGGAACGGCGACATCGAACCAGGTCTCGTTGTCGAAGATCGATTTGAGCCGCGCCGTCGCGCTCATCCGCATGTGATAGTTCGAGCCGGGGATGACGAACTGGTTGGCCTCGACGTCCTTGTAGAAGACGAGCTGGCCGGTCTCCGGACACTTGATCCAGAGATTCTCCGGCACTTCCCGCCGGAGCATGCCGCGGATTTTCGGTCGCACGTTGGAGAACCAATTCATGGTCGAACTACGCTACCCTGAAGGCCGTTATTGTTGCGGCGCCTGACGAGCGGCTGTGGTATATCGCATTTTGCCGTCTTTGCGCATCTTTTGCCGCTGTCGGTGCCCGGAGCCGACGGCAAAGTTTGTTATTCTTACCCGGCATATTCCATTTATTATCTGGGGTGTGGCGGGGCGCTTCCCAAGCATAGGTTGCCAAAAATGCGGGTCGGATATTTGCTGCTCGTGGGGGTGATGGCGCTCGGGCTTGCCGGTTGCGGCAAAGGTCCGAAAGGCGACGCCGGACCGCAAGGTCCGCCCGGGCCGAAGGGCGATGCCGGTCCTGCCGGGCCCGCCGGGCCGGTCGGGCCCTCCGGCCCGCCGGGACCGCAGGGCGAACAGGGTCCACCAAGTCCGACCGTTCGCGTTATTCGGCTGAACTGCCTCGTCGGCGGTTGCTCGGCGTCGTGCCGCGGTAACGAAGTGCTGGTAGGCGCCTATTGCGGGCCGGCGCGCAATCCGGCGACTTTTATCGGCGAACGGCAGGTTTCTTGTGGCGTCGAAGCCAACGCGGCGAATGCGCCATTGGTCGCAATCTGCGCGGCGTCGCCGCCCTAATACAGCGCCTGATATAAAATGTGGCGGCCGCCGTGCCGCCCCCGCTGCGACGCATTTTCGCCGCTCGAGCCGGTAGAAGTAACCGCGGCATGGTGGGAACCCGGCGCGATTCTTTTCAGTTGGTAAGCCGCGGGTAATAACGCCGTGCGCAGTATGCGACTCGCGGCGCCGGCGGCGCCATCCATCGACAAGCCCGGACGCATGGGAATGCAAATGAGGAAGCTTTGGGCCGGATGCGTCGTGGCGGTAGCGCTCGTTGTCGCGCAATCGGCCACCGCAGCCGATTTGTCGCTTGCGCCGCTCTATAAGGCACCGCCCGCGCCTGCCACGCTGCCTTACGACTGGACCGGATTCTATTTCGGGGTCAATGGCGGCGGCGGCTGGGGACACTCATTTTGGAACGCCAACGCCACCGGGCTCGGGCTTGCCGGCGGCCAAGCCGGTGGCACCGTCGGCTACAACAAACAGCTTGGCAATATCGTGTTTGGCGTCGAAGGCGACATCGACTGGTCGGGCTTCAACGGCAGCACCACCGCCGCCGGCTGTCCCGGTTGCAGCACGAGCAATAATTGGCTTTCGACCGTGCGCGGCCGCGTCGGTTATTCGGTCGATCGTTTCCTGCCATACCTGACCGGCGGTCTTGCCGCCGGCGACATCCGCGCCGCTGCGCCCGGCTTTGCCGGCGGCAACACCACCAATGCCGGCTGGACGCTCGGCGCCGGGCTTGAGGTTGCGTTGCCCGGCAACTGGAGCGCCAAGGCGGAGTATTTGCGCGTTGATCTCGGCCGCTTCAATTGCACCGGCTGTGCGGCGCTGCCGCCCGACAACGTTTCATTGCAGGAAAACGTCTTCCGTGCCGGCGTGAATTATCGCTTCGGCTGGGGCAAATAGCGCGCCGCGCGATCGCTCGTCTTCAGTCCCGCTTCATAACTCGTTGACCATACTTATTGTCGTTTCGCTGACTGTGACGGCGATCTCTTCAATTTTATGCAAATCGGCAAGCGGACCGCAGGGATGGGTGGGTAGAACCACGTACGCGCACGCGGGACATCGCACTTGCCGACCATCACTGCTTCGCATTTCACCCTCGACCTGCCGACGCTGTTCGTCATCACGACGTTCTTGTCGGCGACCGGCGGCATGTTGCTTATGTTCGCGTGGCTGCAAAACCGCAGTACGGTGGCATTGGCGTTCTGGGGGGTTGGCTACCTGCTCGGCGGAGTGTCGGCCGCGTTGCTTGCGTCGTCCGGCGTGTTCAGTGCGTCGTTGGCGGCAGGCATCGCCAATGCGCTGGCCTGCCTTGCCTACGGGATGATGTGGGCCGGCGCGCGTTTGTTCGAGGGTCGACGCGTCCATGTCCCGATCGTGACCGCGGGCGCGGTCATTTGGACCATTGCTTTCCAGTTCGACGGCTTTGCGCGCTCGCTCGATGCGCGCGTCAGTTTGCTCTCCGTGATCTGCGCATCCTATGCGCTGCTCGCGGTCTATGAGCTCTGGTACGCGCGCGATCGCGAGTTGATCTCGCGCTGGCCGACTTTGCTGCTGGTAACCGTGCATGCCGGTTTTCTGCTGGCGCGCATTCCGTTTGCGCACACACTCGCGGAGGCGCTTTTGGCAGGCAAGCCGCATGGTGCGGTCGTTCCGGTGATGGCCTTCCAGATGCTGTTCACCACGTTCTGCCTGCCGTTCCTGCGCGTCGCCATGTCGAAGGAGCGTGCCGAGCTTGAGCAGCGGCGCGCGGCACTCACCGATTCGCTGACCGGCATTGCCAATCGCCGCGCATTTTTCGATCGCGGTAGGGCGCTGCTTGAATGGGCGATGGCGGATCGCACCTCGGCGGCGCTGCTGCTGTTCGACCTCGATCGCTTCAAGGAAGTCAACGACACCGCCGGACATCAGGCTGGCGACCGGGTGCTGCGGGCGTTCTGCGATCTGGTGGCAAGGGCGTTGCACCCGGGCGATCTGTTCGGCCGGCTCGGCGGCGAGGAGTTTGCCTGTCTGCTGGCGGACGCGTCGATGAATCAGGCGCTGCATATGGCCGAGCGGGTGCGGCGCGAATTTGCCGCTTTGCGGCTGCCGGGGATCGAAGTTGATGCCACGGTCAGTATCGGCGTCGCCATGGCAAGCGACACCGGCCGCGATTTGCCGGCGCTGTTGGCAATCGCCGACCGCGCGCTCTATCGCGCCAAGGCCGATGGGCGCAACCGGGTGGCGCGCGCGCCGCTCACATTGGTCGACAAAAGTGCCGGCGAAACCGGGCGCCGAGCTGCCGCACAACCGGCGGTGCGGGTGACACCGGCGGCTGGCTAGCATTAGACCTTTCAACTCTCCCGCTCGCGGGGAGAGGTCGGCGATGCATTGAAGATGCGAGCCGAGCGAGGGGATCCGGCAGTTCAATTTCATAATCGCGGCTCCGCATAACAAGTTGGCGTTGGCGAGGCCTGCGCGAACTGGCCTTGCGTCGGCGAACCGGGCGAGTAGATCGACGAGGGCGGTTCTCAACCGCGTGCTCGCGCCCGTCTGGGCGGGACCAAGCCTACCGCCGGTTGCAGCCAAAAATACTGGTTTTGTGGGGACTTAACCCGTTAATCTGGGGCCGAGAGCGGAAACCAAATGGCCGTGAACGAGCGTCCGAGCGCGCTACTGACCGACCTTTACCAGATCAACATGATCCAGGCTTACCTGGACCATGGCGAGGCGAAACCCGCCGTATTCGAGTTTTTCGTCCGCAACCTGCCGCCCCGGCGCGGCTTCCTCGTCGCCGCCGGGCTGGCGCAGGCGCTTGACTACCTCGACACGCTCGGTTTCTCCGACAGCGAAATCGACTGGCTGAAAAGCACCGGTCAATTCCGCAAAAACCTCATCGATTATCTCGCCGGCATGCGCTTTACGGGCGACGTGCACGCCATGCCTGAGGGCACCATCTTCTTTGCCAACGAGCCGATCTTGCGCATAACTGCGCCGTTGCCGCAGGCGCAATTCGTCGAGTCGCGCCTCATCAATATCCTGCATTTCCAGACGCTGATCGCATCGAAAGCAGCGCGTATGATGCTCGCTGCGCCCGGCAAAGTGTTGGTCGACTTCGGCATGCGGCGCGCGCACGGCGCTGAGGCCGGCGTGCTCGCGGCGCGCGCGAGCTACCTCGTGGGCTTTGCCGGCACGGCAACCGTGCTTGCCGGCGAGCGGTTCGGCATTCCGCTGTATGGCACCATGGCGCATTCCTTCATCGAGGCGTTCGATGACGAAAGCGCGGCATTCGAAGCGTTTGCGCGCGCACGCCCGGAAAATCTCGTGCTGTTGCTCGACACCTACGATTCCGAAGCTGCGGCTCGGAAAGTGGTGGCGCTGGCGCCGAAGCTGAAGGCCGCCGGTATTACCGTCCGCGGCGTTCGCCTCGATTCAGGCGATCTGGTTGCGCTGTCAAAGAGCGTGCGCGCCATACTTGACGCCGGCGGTCTGCGCGATGTGACTATTTTCGCTTCCGGTGGCCTCGACGAAGACCAGCTTGCCGTCTTCACGCAGCAGGATGCGCCGATCGATGGGCTCGGCGTCGGCACCAGCCTGACTACATCATCGGACGTACCGGCGCTCGATTGCGTTTACAAATTACAGGAATATGCCGGTGTTGCACGGCGCAAGCGATCGGCCAAGAAGGCCACATGGCCGGGCCGCAAACAGGTCTGGCGCCGCTACAGTGCCGACGGCCGTATGGCCGGCGACTTGCTGGCCCGCGAAGGCGACAACAAGCCAGGCGAGCCGCTGCTCGAACCGGTGATGCAGGGCGGCAAACGCTTGCGTCCAGCGCCCTCGCTCGACGACATCAGGCGGCATGCCAAGCGCGAATTCGACCGCCTGCCCGCGCCGCTGCAGTCGCTGAAGCCTGGTACGGCGTATCCGGTCGAAATTGCCGCCGAAATTGTGGAACTTGCGGCTGCGTTCGATCGCCGCATGCAAGCTCAAAGCGCTAGTGCCAAATAAGGACGCCGGCGCCAAATAAGGACTATGAGCGAAGCTACGATCATCGACAACGACGACGTCCTCGTTGTCGTCGACGTGCAGAACGATTTCTGTCCGGGCGGTGCGTTGGCTGTGCCGCACGGCGATGACGTCGTGCCAGTGATCAATCGGCTGGCGGCGCGGTTTCGCAACGTCGTGCTGACGCAAGACTGGCATCCGCCCGGACATTTTTCCTTCGCATCATCGCATCCGGACAAAAGACCGTTTGACACCGTGATCGCGTCCTATGGTCCGCAGACGCTATGGCCGGACCATTGCGTGCAGGGGACGCAGGGCGCCGCATTCCACGCTGCGCTCGACATTCCGCATGCCGCGCTGGTGCTGCGCAAGGGCATGGCGCGCTCAATCGATTCCTATTCGGCGCTCTACGAAAACGATCGCACCACGCCGACCGGCCTGGTCGGCTATTTGCGCGCGCGCAATTGGACGCGGGTATTTTTCGCAGGGCTCGCCTTCGATTTTTGTGTTCGGTTCTCGGCCGAGGATGCGCGGCGCGAGGGCTTTACGGCTTTCGTCATCGAGGACGCCTGCCGCGGCCTCGACATTGACGGTTCGATGGCGGCGACACGCGCAAGCCTTGCCGCTTTCGGCGTGCCGGTCATGGCGCTAGGGGCAGCGTAAAGGCGGCAAAAACCTTGGCTAGCCCGCCGGTTATCGCGACGCACCGGGTAATGTGTGCAATGCACAAAATCGTTGACACAATGCGAAAGAGGGCAGACATTACAAAATTGTAACAACCGGATAAGGCAATGCGCCAGCAAGCGGTCGCGCCGTCATCGAGCCTTCCATCGCTGATGATGCCGTGCCCCGTTTGCGCGGGCCGGATGGTTTACCAAGCCCGCCGTCCGATCAGCGCCGAAGTCGAAGACACCATTTATGCTTGCCGCCGCTGCGGTGGCGAATTGATCCGCACCTCGGCAAGGCCGGCGGCTGGCCGCAGCGCCGAAGCAGCTTGAGCTGAACGTCTTCACGCCTCTGCGTAGCCTTTGAGCCACGACAGAATTTGTGGCCAGCCTTGGTGGCG
>JASHSY010000059.1 GCA_030040825.1 Xanthobacteraceae bacterium | reverse complement strand
ATCGCCTCAATCATCAAAAGGCGAAATGTCTTGGTCCAAATGATCAAGTCCTCATAAACGAAAGTGTGTGTCGCGCGATCATTAGCTCTTCGTCAGTCGGTACTATATACAGACCGACCCGGCTTTCTGGCGTCGATATGAGCAGTTTTGACGCGGTGTTGGCCGCTGGATCGGCGATTACACCGAGCCAACTGAGCTTAGCTGCGACGCGGGCGCGTATTGCGCTGGAATTCTCGCCAATCCCGGCGGTGAAAACGAACGCGTCGAGTCCGCCGAGTGCGGCAGCCAGCATTCCCGCATTCAATGCGATTCGATGGACGAAATAATCGATTGCCAGCGTCGCGCCTGGACTATTGCTCGCTTCTAGCTCGCGCATGTCGTTGCTGATACCGGAGAGGCCCTTTAATCCACTCTCTTGGTAGAGCAAATTTTCGATGGCGGCCGGCGCCATCGCCTTTTCGGTCATGAAATAGAGCAATACGCCAGGATCGATTTGTCCCGAGCGAGTGCCCATGGGCAGTCCGTCAAGCGCGGTAAATCCCATCGTGCTTTCGATACTTTTGCCGCCGGCCAGCGCGCACATCGAAGCTCCACTGCCAAGGTGCGCGACGATGACGCGGCCACCACTTGCGATCTCAGGAGCGACGGTGCGTAGCCGGCCAGCAACGTACTCGTACGAGAGTCCGTGAAAACCGTATCGCCTCACGCCTTCACGGTGGTAACTCTCGGGTAGTGCGTAGTAATCCGCGACCGCGCTATGGCCGCGATGGAACGCGGTGTCGAAACAAGCCACCTGCAGCAGATCGGGGCGATGCTTCAGCAGAGACCGTATCGGCGCCAGATTGTTCGGCTGGTGCAGCGGCGCGAGCGGACAATATCGTTCCAAACGGGCGAGCACTTCCACATCGGCCACAACCGGGCGGTCGTAGTCGGGGCCGCCGTGAACGACCCGATGGCCGACGGCGGTGAGTTTGAAAGTCTGTGTTTCCTGCAGCCAATCACTCGCAGCCGCCATTGCAGCGGCAACGTCGGCCACTTGATCTGGTGAATAAGACTTGTCGATCAGCTGCGTGCCGCCATTTGCTTCGGCTCGAAGCCTCGGCCGTGTGCCGATCCCCTCAAACTGACCTTTGACCAACCGCTGCGGTTCGGTACCAGGCGCAACATCGAATATCTGAAATTTGACACTCGACGATCCGGCATTGACAACCAGAACCACGTCCATGTCGCGTCACGCTGCAGGCACTGCGGCTGTAGCTCGGCGTGCGGCCGCATAGAGGACAGCGACCGCGCATGATGCCATACGGCTTCGCACCGAATCCGCTCGCGATGTCAGCACAATCGGCACTCGCGCGCCAAGCACGATTCCCGCTGAGTCCGCCTTCGCCAGATAGATGAGATTTTTGGCCAGCATATTGCCGGCCTCGAGATCGGGCACCACCAGGATCTGTGCTTGGCCGGCAACCGGCGAATGAATCCCCTTGATCCGTGCCGCCGCAAGATCAATGGCGTTGTCGAAAGCGAGCGGTCCATCGAGGACCGCTCCGGTTATCTGTCCTCGATCGGCCATCTTGCACAGCGCCGCCGCATCGATAGTCGATGGTATTTTCGAAGTGACGGTTTCGACGGCGGAGAGAATGGCAACGCGCGGCTTGCCAAGCCCTACCGCAGTAAACAGGTCGACTGCATTCTGAACGATATCGTGCTTTGCATCGAGGTCGGGGAAAATATTGATCGCCGCGTCGGTGATGAACAACGGTTCGGCATACGTCGGCACATCCATGACGAACACGTGACTTATGCGGCGAGCCGTCCGCAAACCGGTATTCGCCGCGGTGACGGCGCGCATGAGTTCATCGGTGTGCAGGCTGCCCTTCATCAGCATTTCGCCCTGACCGGCGCGGACCATCTCGACTGCTTTGGCGGCCGCGGCGTCGCTATGCGCGACGTCGACAAGTTCAAACTTGGCGATGTCGATTTTGAACTCGCGGGCGACGCTTTTGATCTTTGCAGCGGGCCCAACTAGAAATGGGATGATAATCCCGGCTTCGGCTGCATCGATCGCGCCCCGAAGCGATGTCTCGTCGCACGGATGTATGACGATCGTCTTCGCCGCGGGAACCTTCTTTGCTTCGGCGATCAGCCGGTCGTATTTCGATTGGCCGGGGCCGCCGACCGAACCGGCGGCGTGTCGTGTTGTGAGTGTGTCACTTTTGCTCACGACGCCCTGGCTCGAAACTCGTTTTGCTCGCTTGAACCAATGGCAAGGCTTTCTTGGCGGCTCAGCCGGCCATCAAGTCCGAACAGCTGGCCGACGCGCAGGATGCGACGTTGATCCTCGTCGGAAGGTGCACCACGGGCGCCGAGAACCTTGGAAATCAGATCGACGGCCTCTCTACGCGTTTCGACGCCGTCGGGCAGCATGGACGGGATTGTAGCGAGCGCGGCTTCGGCATCGATCAAAAGTATGAGGAACTGCTCGCGTACGGTGTTCTTGAATGCCGCCAAAGGTATGTCGCTGAAACGCTGACGGATGCGCCGGATCATTTCGAACCCGCGCTCATCCACAGCAGCGCGCCCCATCCCGGCAAAGATGAGCGCGCGAATGACGGCCTCACGCAACCCGCCGAGCGGAATGTGCGATTTCAACTCAGCGACTCGACGCTCGATGAGCTCTTGATGCAATTCGCTCTTCGCTGCCCGGCGAAGGGCCTTCGTCGCCCGAGGATCGACGCCGACGCCAGCCTGGAGGGTCGGGGAACCATACACCGCCATGAATGTGCGTTCGGACGCCGCCTCGAGAGCGGCGCCCCATGCGTCAAGCGCAGCAACGATCTGGCGGGATAAATTCTCCTGCAGGGCATTGAATGGGTTGTTCGCGGCTGTCGGCTTTCGATTCTCGCGAACTTGCTCGGCCAGCGTCGCAACCGGCGCCATCAACGGATTAGCGTCGGAAAAAGCCTCATATTGCAATCGCAGGGGATGAAGCTTGCGCATCAAATCTGCTGCGGCGGGACTAACTGCTGCGCGAACGAAAGGCTGAAAAAACGTGCGGTAGAGCGCGAGATTGATCTGCGATATCCGATCGACCGTTTCAAAACGGCGTTCGTCAGCCGTGTCGTTGCCACCGAGCGCGCGGATATCGTCAAGCGTTCTCATCTCGCACCGCATGACCCAGTCACCGGTTACGAGATCGGCGTTCACGGTGGCATCAGACTTGCGCTCGAAGACAGCCTCATAGAGCCCGGGAGGCAAAGTATCGATCAAGTCGATGTTGCTGGAGAACTCTTCGTGTTCCTTGCGCGCGACACTGCCGGACACGAAAATCCCGAGGTGACCGACGCTTTCGTGAATTGTGTAAACGATGATTTGTCCATAGCCGCGAATTTCGTCGACGTCCTGATAGAGATCGAGGATCCAGCCCATCGCCTGCTGCGGCGGCGTGATGTTATCGCCCTTGGAGCAAAATACGACGATCGGCGACCGGATGTGGCGCAGATCGACGGTTATCCCGTTGCTCGTCTTTATTTTCCCAACCGCCAAGTTGTTGCCGACGAACAAGTCATCGACGATGAACTGAATCTCCTCGGCGTTGAGATTGACGTGACCACCCCACCAGCGTTCGAAGCCGAGATAGCGCGGACCTTCCGTGTCGATTTTTGAATAGAGATTGTACTGCTTGGTCCAGTAGGTATTCGCCGGGTTCTGATTTTCGAAATTCTGCACTAGCCAAGCGCCGTCGAACTTGCCGTGCCCGAGATCGCTCGCGAACGCCGTCAGCCAGCTACCACCCAGCAGGCCCCCGCTATAACGCATCGGATATTTGCCATGCACGCCCTGCCAATAGGAGAGCGGAGACCCGGCAATGATGATCGGGCCGAACAAATCGGGCTGCATCGCTGCGAGCATCATGATTGCCCAACCCGCCTGGCAATTGCCGATCACGCACGGCTTGCCGTCGGCTTGTGGATGCAATGCGATCACTTTTTCGAGAAAGACTGCCTCGGCACGCGCAATATCCTCGATCGTCTGACCCGGCATGGGTTCCGGAAGAAAGCCGATGAAATAGCAGGCGTGTCCCGCCCGAAAGGCGAAGCCAATCTCGCTATCGGCCTTAAAACCGCCAATGCCAGGACCGTGGCCGGCACGGGGATCAACAACGACAAACGGTCGTTTTGCCTGGTCAATTCCGATGCCGGCAGGCGGCACAATCCGCACAAGCGCATAGTTGACCGGCCGATCAAGCTGACGGCCGTCGGCGACAAGTTCGGC
>JASHSY010000058.1 GCA_030040825.1 Xanthobacteraceae bacterium | reverse complement strand
CCGCCGGACAGGCCGGCATCAAGGCGGTGACCGACTTCAACACCGGCGACAACGAGGGTTGCTGCGCCTTTCACGTCAATCAGAAGCGCGGCCGGCGCTGGTCGTCGGCGACGGCGTTTCTCAAACCGGTCCTGCGCCGTTCCAATCTTCGCCTGGAAACCGGATGCCTGGTTGAAGCGGTCACCTTCAACGACCGGCGCGCGGCCGGCGTCCGCTGGCGGCAGAACGGCCAAACCAGGACGGCGCAGGCGCGCGGTGAAATTATTCTTGCCGCCGGCGCAATTGGTTCGGCGCAAATCCTACAGCTGTCCGGCATTGGGCCGAGCGAATTGTTGCAACAGTACGGCATTCCGGTAATTGCCGACCGGCCGGGAGTCGGGGCCAATTTGCAGGATCATCTGCAACTGCGGCTGATCTACAAAGTTGACGGCATCACCACGCTTAACGAGCGCTATCACGCGCCGCTGGGGCTTGCCGGCATGCTGCTCGAATATGCGTTGTTTCGGCGCGGCCCGCTGACCATGGCGCCCTCGCAGCTGGGCTTGTTCACCCGGTCCGATCCCGACCGGGCGCGGGCTAATTTGCAATACCATATTCAGCCGCTGTCGCTCGATCGGTTCGGCGAGCCGCTGCACAAGTTTCCGGCTTTCACCGCCAGTGTTGCTAATGTCCAGCCGACCAGCCGCGGCCAGGTGCGGCTGCGCTCGCGCGATGCGGCGGCAGCGCCATCGATCAAGCCTAATTACCTCTCGACCGACGAGGACCGCCGCGTCGCGGTCAGCGCCATCCGGCTCACCCGGCGGATTGTCGCGCAAGCCGCACTCGCGCCGTTTCACCCCGCCGAATATCTGCCCGGCGATCAGGTCGGCGACGATGAGCCGGCGCTCGCCAAAGCAGCAGGTGACATTGGCACCACGATTTTTCATCCGGTTGGCACTGCCAAGATGGGTTTGCCCAGCGACCCGCTGATGGTGGTCGACGAGCGGCTGCGCGTTGCCGGCGTCGAGCGGCTGCGCGTGATCGACGCATCGGTCATGCCGACCATCACCTCGGGCAATACCAACGCGCCGACCATGATGATCGCGGAAAAAGGCGCCGCCTTGGTCCGCGCCGACGGTATAGCGCGCGCATGAACGTGGCCGCCCGCGTCCATCGAATTCTCGCCGATCCCGCCGCCGAGTGGGTGAAGATCGCTCATGAATACGGCGATGAAACCGGCGACGTGGAATATGTCCTGACGAGCTATGTCGCGCGGCTCGCGCTCATTCCGGCAGTGTTCGGTTTTGTCGGCGCCTGCGTTGTCGGCGTGGTCGAGCCGGGCGGGGGCGCGGTGCGCGCGCCAATTTTCGATGGATTGTTCGGGGCGATTATTGGCTACCTGCTTAGCTGCGCAACCGTGGTGCTGCTGGGACTATTGATTGTGGCGCTGGCGCCGATGTTCGGCGGGCGGCGGAATTTCGACAGCGCATTCAAGCTGGCCGCCTATTCTTATACGCCGGTCTGGCTGGCCGGAATTTTTCTGCTGGCGCCCGGTTTGCGCTTCCTCGGGGCGTTGGGCTTCTACGGCGTGTATCTGCTTTGGACCGGACTGACGCGGATGATGAAGACGCCGGCGTCAAGTGTGTTGCCATATACGGCGGTGATCGCGCTTAGCGCCTGCGCGCTGATTGCGGCGACCTCCGCCGTTCAGCACGGGCTGTTTGGACTGGCTTTTTGAGCTTAAGCCGTTACGGCGCCATCAGCACTTTTCGGCAGGCCGCCGGCAGCGCTGCCATCGTCATGTTATGCTTTGGCTTCTCTGGCGCCGGGGCCGGATGCAGAATCCCCGGCGAGAACCAATGATCAAGCTCGTGTCCACAGCCGTCTCCGGATTCCGGTGGCGGTTGCGGCTTGCATTGCGGGCTGTCGGCCGGACAATAGATGCGAATGTGGAAGTGATAATCGTGCCCCCACCAGGGCCGTACCTTGGCGAGCCAGGCGCGATCCGTTCCTGCTTCGCGGCAAAGCGCCTTCTTGATCGCCGCGTTGACGAAGATGCGCTCGACCGCAGGATCCTCGGCCGCGACTTTGATCAGCTCGGTCTGCTTGTGGCTCCACACCGCGGGATCGATATCGAGCCGGTCCGGCCGCACCATTTCGGTAGCCGACATAAACTCCCGCTCCTGGTTTGAGAGCCTGTGGTCGGGCATTGGCGTCAGCCAGATGTCGGCGTCGAGGCCAACCTGATGGCTGGCATGGCCGGTGAGCATCGGCCCGCCGCGCGGCTGCGACATGTCGCCGACCAGCAGACCGGGCCAACCGACCTTTTTGGCCTTTGCGGCCAGCCGCTCCAGGAACGCGATCAGGTTCGGATGCCCCCAATTGCGGTCGCGCGACAGTCGCATGACCTGCCAAGTCGGCCCATTGATAGGCAACGCGACCGCGCCGGCGAGGCAACCGGCGGCGTAAGAGCCGATCGCCCGTGCAGCGAGTGGGGCCGGTTCGGTTTCCCGCCCGAATAATTCCCGCGCCGGCGTTGAAGGATCGTTGGGGTGCTCGAGCGGCGGCAGCGGCTTTTTGTCAAGCGTGCCGGCATCCTGCGCAGCGGCCGGACCGATGCCGGCGAGCAGCAGAGCCGAGAGCAGGATGAGCGGGCGCCGTATCATCGCTTCTCCGCCGCGCGGCGCGCCGAGGGAACTTTTTGCCGGAAGGCCACAGCTTTGGCGCGCCACCGGTACGCTGCCGCGAGTCGGGAGACCTGTCCAGCGTCGAACAGGTCGCAGTCCTGGTCGTAGAGCGCAAGCAGACGCCGCTCCGTGGCGGCGTGCGGCTCGATGCGGCCGTCGTGCAGAATGTGACCGGTAGTGAGACCGTTTTCAGCAAGACGCCGTGCCACCAAGAGGCAGCGGTGACAATCAAGCGGCTCGCGTTCGGCGCACAGGAGGCAGAACCGCGATTGCCTCGCAGCATCGGCCAGCCGTTGCAGGCCGTGGCCAAACTCCGTTTGCGCGGCCATCGCCTCGTAATCGGCAATGCCATCGCGATAAAGGCGCTGATCGCGGGGACGGCCGCCCAGCGCGTCGCCCATGAATGTGTAGGCGATTCCGCTTTCGTTAAGTCGTGCCGCCATCGGCTTTTGCGAAAACCACGGAAAGAAACGCGAGAACGGTGCCGAACGTACATCGGCGATGGCGTTGACGCCGGCATCATGCAGCAGATCGCGGAAGCGTTCGGCTGGAATATTCGAATGGCCGATGCTGAACAGGTCAAATGCCGCCATCGTTACTTTTGATCTTATGCCGGCTAGCTTTACACCCACCGCCGCCGTCACAATAATGTGTGTATTGGGCTGGGATGAGTCATGGGGCGGATCATTGTTGCGGCTGTGTCGGCCGCGCTGGCGTCAGGTTTCTTATCTGCGGCAACACCGGCTGCAGCGGGCATCCGCGTTGAAGTGGACCGCGCCAGCCAAACCATGGACGTGATCGTCGACGGCGAGCACCTCTATACTTGGCGGGTGTCGACCGGACGGACCGGCTGGCCGACGCCGCCGGGCGTATTCCATCCGCAATTCATGGCGGTCCATTGGTACTCGCGCATCTTCAACAACGCGCCGATGCCGCATTCGATTTTCTATAGCGGGCCGTTCGCCATCCACGGCACCACCGAGGTGTCCCGGCTCGGCCGTCCGGCCTCGCACGGCTGCATCCGGCTTGCGCCCGCCAACGCTGCGGTGCTGTTCGGTCTGGTCGAGAAAGAAGGCAAGAGCAACACCACCATTGTGGTGCAGTAGCGGCGCAACGGCGCACACTAGCGGGTAAGACCGAGCACGAGCAGTAATGCAGTATCGAGGCGGTCGCTGGTTTCAGGATCAATGGTGCCAATCACGCGCCGCACGCGGTTGCGCGGCAGCGCCAGCATTTTGTCCGTCATAATCTGAGATCGTACGCGCAGACCGTTACCTTCATCGGCCTCGATAATTGGTCTGACAGGCAATCTGTTGGTTATATCGGATGTTATAGGACAAAGCAGGACTGACGTCGCGGCACTCAATTCATTGGCTTGCACGATGACTGCTGGACGCGGCCTACCGAGATCGCTTGGTGCGACCATGACGACCGTGTCGCCGCGTTTCACTTCAACTCGCTCCAATCATATGCAGCCTCTATCCAGGCATCGATCGCATCATTTTCAGGGTGCTTTGCCAGCAACCTTCCCTGCCGGCGAAGGTCGGCGCGAACGCGTGGGTCACGCAGATCTGGCACCCAATGCTGCACCGGCCGCAATCCTTGCGCACGCAGACGCTTGCGGCGCGCGCTCATGCGCTCCCGTGCCGTCTTCGGTCGTGACCCCTTGAGGTTTGCAGGCATTGGTTTTCATCGCCATCGGTTCGTAACATGTTACGCTACTAGGCGGAGATTGGCAAGGCTTTAGCGCTTACACATCCACTTTCAGCGCGGCGATGAAAGCCTCCTGCGGAATATCGACCTTGCCGAACTGGCGCATCCGCTTTTTGCCTTCCTTCTGCTTCTCGAGAAGCTTTCGTTTACGCGTGACGTCGCCGCCGTAGCATTTCGCGGTCACGTCCTTCCGGAAGGCGCGCACGGTCTCCCGCGCGATGATCTTGCCGCCGATGGCGGCCTGGATGGGCACCTGGAACATGTGCGGCGGAATGAGCTCCTTGAGCTTCTCCGCCATGGCGCGGCCGCGCTGCTCGGCGCGCGTCCGATGCACCAGCA
>JASHSY010000057.1 GCA_030040825.1 Xanthobacteraceae bacterium | reverse complement strand
TCCGCACTGAAATGTACCCCGACTATAAGGCGCACCGGCCCGATCCGCCCGACGATCTCAAGCCGCAATTCAAATACATTCGTGAAGCCGTACACGCCTTCGATCTGCCCTGCCTGGAGCAGGATGGCTTCGAGGCCGACGATCTGATCGCGACCTATGTCCGCGAAGCTCGTGAGGCGGGCGCTACCGCCACCATTGTCTCCTCGGACAAAGACCTCATGCAGCTGGTCAATGACCGCGTGGTCATGTTCGACGCGATGAAGGACAAGACGATCGGCCGCGCGGAAGTAATCGAAAAATTCGGCGTGCCGCCGGAAAAAGTCATCGAAGTGCAGTCACTGATCGGCGATTCGACCGACAACGTGCCCGGCGTGCCCGGCATCGGCGTCAAGACCGCGGCGCAACTGATCGGTGAATACGGCGATCTTGAAACGCTGCTCAAGCGCGCGAACGAGATCAAGCAGGAAAAACGCCGGCAGTCATTGATCGAGCACGCCGAGGCGGCGCGGATTTCGAAAAAGCTGGTCACCCTCGATACCAACGTCAAGCTCGACGTGCCGATCGGTGATCTTGCGGTTCACGAACCCGATTACAAGCGGCTGATCGCCTTCCTCAAGGCGATGGAATTCAACGCGCTGATGCGCCGGGTGGCGGAGTTCGCCAGCGTCGAGGTGGGCGAGATCGAGGCCGACAAGAAGTTGGCGGGCATTGCCGCGCAGACAGCTGCGCCGCGGGAGAGCGGTGTCGCGCCGCAATTGCCGCTTGGCCGTCCGCCGCAGCCCGGGGACTCCTCTCGCGCGGGCAGGCCGGAAGCGCCGGCTTACGCCTCACTGACGCCGCACGCACTTGTTGCTGCGCGTATCGCAGCGGCGCGCAATGCCAAATTTGATCGCGCGAAGTATCGCACCCTGCGCAGCGTCGAAGCGCTCAGTGCCGTGCTCGCGCGTGCCCGCGATGCAGGCTTTGTCGCAATCGACACGCTGACCGCCAATCCCGATCCGATGCAGGCGGAATTGTGCGGCTTTTCGCTCGCGGTCGCGCCGAAC
This sequence comes from Xanthobacteraceae bacterium, assembly GCA_030040825.1. Taxonomy (GTDB): domain Bacteria; phylum Pseudomonadota; class Alphaproteobacteria; order Rhizobiales; family Xanthobacteraceae; genus BOG-931. The sequence continues at coordinate 3,107 of JASHSY010000057.1, read as the reverse complement.
GAGGCCTGCTATGTTCCGCTGTCGCATCGGCAGGGCGCCGAAGGCGGCGCTGAAGGTTTGTTTGCCGGCGACTTTGCCCCCGAGCAGATAACCGAGCGCGCTGCGCTCGATGCGCTGAAGTCCGCGCTGACCGATTCCAGCATACTCAAAATCGGCCATGATCTGAAATTCGCCTGGCAGATTTTTGCGCAGCGCGGCATCGAGATCGCGCCCTATGACGACGTCATGCTGATGTCGTATACGCTCGACGCCGGGCGGCAAAATCACGCCCTTGATAAACTCGCCGAAGCCGTGTTCACCCACGCAGCGGTCGAGATCGACAAGCTGCTCAAGCCGGGCAAAACTAAAATTACCTTTGACTTCCTCGGCATCGACAAGGCGACCGAATATGCCGCCGAGCGCGCTGACATCGTGCTGCGGTTGTGGCACGTGCTCAAACCGCGCCTGCCGGCGGGGCAGGTGCTCACCGTCTATGAAACGCTGGAGCGGCCGCTCATTGCTGTATTGGCGCGGATGGAGCGGCGCGGCATTTCCATTGATCGGCAAATATTGTCGCGACTTTCGGGCGAGTTCGCCCAGAAGGCCGCGGCGCTCGAGGCTGAGATCAACGCGATGGCCGGCGAAACGGTCAATCCCGGCAGTCCCAAGCAGCTCGGCGATATTTTGTTTGGCAAACTCAAGCTCGAAGGCGGGACCAAAACCAAGACCGGCCAGTGGGCGACCGGCGCTCGCGCGCTGGAGGAACTGGCCGAGCAGGGCCACACGCTGCCGCAGAAAATTCTCGACTGGCGGCAAGTCTCAAAGCTGAAATCGACCTATACCGATGCGCTGCCCGGTTTCGTCAATCCGGTGACGCACCGCGTGCACACCAATTATGCGCTCGCGTCCACCACCACCGGCCGATTGTCGTCTTCGGATCCGAATTTGCAAAACATTCCGGTGCGAACCGAGGACGGCCGCAAAATCCGCCGTGCGTTTGTTGCCGCGCCCGGCACCAAGCTCGTCTCCGCCGATTACTCGCAGATCGAGCTGCGTCTCCTGGCTGAGATTGCCGGTATCGAGGCGTTGCAAAAGGCCTTTCGCGACGGTCTCGACATTCACGCCATGACAGCGTCTGAAATGTTCGGCGTGCCGGTGAAGGGGATGCCGGCCGAAATCCGCCGTCGCGCCAAGGCAATCAATTTTGGCATTGTTTACGGCATCTCCGCCTTCGGTCTTGCCAACCAGCTCGGTATCCCGCGCGATGAGGCTGCCGCCTACATCAAAAAGTACTTCGAGCGCTTCCCCGGCATCCGCGATTATATCGAAACGACCAAGGAATTCGCCAAGCGGAACGGCTACGTCGAGACGCTGTTCGGCCGAAAGTGCCACTACCCGGAGATCAAGGCATCCAATGCTTCAATCCGCTCGTTCAACGAGCGTGCCGCGATCAATGCGAGGCTGCAAGGCAGTGCCGCCGATATCATCCGCCGGGCAATGATCTGCATGGAGGAGACGCTGACGAAACATAAACTTGCCGCGCAGATGCTGCTGCAAGTACACGACGAGCTGGTGTTCGAGGTGCCGGATGCCGAGGTCGAAAAGTCGCTGCCGGTAATCAAGAAGGTGATGGAAGACGCGCCGTTGCCGGCAGTGTCGCTCTCGGTGCCGCTCTCGGTCGAGGCGCATGCCGCCGACAATTGGGATGCGGCGCATTGAGGGGCACAATATGAACACGCTACTGATGCTGCTTGGAATCGTTCTCCTGCTCGCGGGACTTGTCTTTATGGGACAAGGATCGGGCTATTTTCCCTGGCCGCCCGAAAGCTTCATGGTGAACGCGACGCGATGGATTTATTACGGCGGCGCGATCGCCGTGGTCGGGCTTGTGCTGATTGTCCTGGCGCGCCGGTAGTCAGACTTTATTCGCCAGGCATTGCCGCGCTTTGCGCTCTTCGGAAGCGGTCATGCCGGCGGCCGCGGCCATCGCCTTGGCTTGCTCGAGGCCGACCTGCGCCACGTAGCTTCGCACCATCTCACAAGTGATGCGCGAATGGCTTTCGCTGCCGCCGGAATGCAGGTGGTTGCGATAAGGAACGAGATGGCTGCGATGAAGAAGATGACTGCGATGCTGATACGCCAGTGCCGGATACGCTACAGTTACAAAAAGCAAACTCAGCACCGCAGTCCGCTTCATTTCTTAGCGCTCCCCCAACCACTCAGTGGCAGGCGTATCGTACACGATGTCGCGGCACTTCCGGCGCAACGCCATATTTCGTCCCCAATTCCAGTTTTTGCGCGTGAAATAGAGGCGCGGTCGGGACGCGCGGTCGTCGGCGCAGATCACAACGTGAGTTCGTCGATTACGTGTTCGGCGAGTGAGAGCGAAGCCGTCAGTCCCGGCGATTCAATGCCAAACAGGCACACGAGCCGCGGCAGGCCGTGGTCGCGCTCGCTTGCGATCATAAAGTCGGATTGCGGTTGGCCCGGACCGCTGAGCTTGGGACGAATGCCGCAATAATCGGGGACCAGCGAACCCGCGGGCACGCGCGGCCAATAGGCGCGGATGCGTTCGTAGAATGCATCCGCCCGGTGTGGATCGACGGTGTAGCTTTCGTGATCAATCCACTCGACGTCCGGGCCAAAGCGCATCCGTCCGGCGAGATCGAGGGTAACGTGGACGCCAAGCCCGCCGTCCACCGGTGTGGGATAGATGAGTCGCGAAAACACCGGCTTGCCGGCGAAGCCGAAATAATTGCCCTTGGCGAGAACGAGCGGAGGCACTTTCTCCGGCGGATATCCTTCGACGCGGCGTGCAAGCGTTTGCGCACCGAGGCCCGCGGCATTGACCACCGCATCGAACGCGACGGTGCCGGCGTCGTTGCCGCCGAATTGCACCTGCCAATGCGGTGCTGCGAACGTCATGCGCTCGACCGGCGTCTCAAAAGCAATACTGCCGCCGCGATCCTCGAGCTCGCCCCATAGTGCCACCATATAGCCGTGGCTGTCGACGATCCCGGATTCCGGCGACGACAATGCGGCGATGCAGGACAGCTCCGATTCGAGGGCCCGCGCGGCGTTGCCGCCGATCAGCTCAAGTCCTTCGACGCCATTCTTGAGCCCCTGCG
>JASHSY010000010.1 GCA_030040825.1 Xanthobacteraceae bacterium | reverse complement strand
GTGATACTCACTGCGTAGGACGGCACTGATCCAAAGGTCGCCGCATGCGCCGCACTGTAAAGCGCTTTTTGTTCGGCTGAGCAAAACGTGACGTTTGAATATTGCGCCGGCTGCGGATCCGTTCTCCGGACTGCGGGTAATCGAGCACCGCATCGTCATGGTAAATCGCGTGCTCGACGTCGAAATCATTGGCGTCTGAGGCCGCCCAATGACGATCCAAAGCCGCTCGAATGTTCGAGTTTTCATTCATTAGCTTGGCTCGATTACTGCCGTGCCCGCCGGCGATAGGTTGCGTAGGCTGGCTCCCACATCAATGATTTCACCGCCGCAGCAATATCGCCTTCCGTGACCGGGGCTGTCAGACCCTCGCGCACGGCTTCGGTCGCCACGGCGATTGCGACGTGTTCCGATACGGTGCGCAGTTCGGTGAGCGGCGGCAACAGATTGGCGCGCGAGTCGCGCTTGGCCGGCGACATGTCGGCGATCGTTCGCGCCGCCGTGAGAAACATGCGGTCGGAGATGCGTCGCGCCTCGACCGCAATCGCGCCCAGTCCGATACCCGGATAGACGTAGGCATTATTGGTCTGATCGATGCGAAACGGCTTTCCTTCGCGCGACACCGGCGGGAAGGGGCTGCCGGTACCGATCACCGCCCGGCCGTCCGTCCAATGGATCAGGTCTTGCGGTATCGCCTCGCTGCGCGGCGTTGGATTGGACAATGGAAAGATCGCCGGACGTTGCACATGTGCTGCCATTGCCCGCACCACCGGCTCGGTGAACGCGTTGGCCTGACCGGACGCGCCGATCAGCACGGTCGGATGCGCATGAGCGACCACGTCGGCAAGATCGATCCGGTTCGGCGCGCTGAGCATCCAGCCGGCAATCCGTTGGCGATCTTGCGCGAACGGCGCCTGGAACGGTTGCAAGCCGTTCATGCCTTCGACCAGCAAGCCATCCCGGTCGACAAGATAGAATTGCTCGCGCGCCGCGCGTTCGCTCAAGCCTGCGTCAATCATCGCACGCAACAGCAGCGCGCAGATTCCGGTGCCGGCTGAACCAGCCCCAAGCACGGCAATGCGCTGCTCGGTCAATGGCACGCCGGTGACATTGATTGCGCTCAAGATCGTGCCAACAGCAATGGCGGCCGTGCCTTGGATGTCGTCGTTGAAGCTGCAAAGCTGGTCGCGATATTGCGCCAGCAGCCGGTTGGCATTGCCGATGGCGAAGTCTTCCCAATGCAGCAGCACGTGCGGCCAGCGCGCCTGCACTGCCGCAACAAACGCTGCGACGAAATCGTCGTATGCGGCGCCGCGCACGCGTTCGTGCCGCCAGCCGATGTAGAGCGGGTCGTCAAGCAGCTCGCGATTGTCGGTGCCGACGTCGAGCAGAATCGGCAGGGTGGTGGAAGGATAAAGTCCGGCGCAGGCGGTGTAGAGCGAGAGCTTGCCGATTGGGATACCCATGCCGCCGGCGCCCTGATCGCCAAGCCCGAGAATTCGCTCACCGTCGCTGACGACGATGGCCTGGACGCCGTCGAAGCGCGGATTGCTGAAAATGTCGGCGATTCGATCCTTGAGAGGAAAACTTAAGAACAATCCGCGCGGTTTGCGGAAGATGCGGCTGAATTGCTGGCAACCGAGACCGACGGTCGGCGTGTAGACGATCGGCATCATCTCCTCGATGTGCCGGGCCAGCAACGCGTAGAACAGCGTCTCGTTGGTATCCTGTGTGCCGCGCAGGAAAACATACTTATCGAGATCGCCAGCGATGGTTCGAAAAGCTTCGAGCCGTCGGGCGACCTGAAGGTCGAGATTGGTGACATAAGGCGGCAGCAGGCCGTGCAAATTGAACGTGTCGCGCTCGGCGTCGGTGAAAGCCGTGCCTTTGTTGAGCAGCGGATCGTTCAAAAGCTCGTATCCGCTGCGCGCGGTTTCGATCATTCTTTGCGTTTTTGCGCTCATCGGTGAGACTGCAAGTGGCCTTTGGCGGCGGGAGCGTCGCCAAAAGCAATCCCTCTCGCCTCGGGTCCGAATACCGTGAGCGCGGCGATCGCTGCCGCCACGACGCCGGCCACAGCCGCGAGCGCAAAAGCGTAGTCGTTGCCGTAATGGGCGGCGATCCCGGCTTGCAGCGTGGCGTTGACTGAAGCGATCAGATTGCCAAGTTGATAGACAAATCCTGGAAAAGTGCCGCGCGCTTCGTCGGGCGACAATTCGTTCAAGTGCACCGGCACGATGCCCCATGCTCCTTGAACCATAACCTGCATCAGAAATGCGCCGACCGCGAGCCAGACGGCGGTTGCCGAAAACGCCCACAGCGGTAGCACGGTCAGCGAAAGGACGGCGGCGATAACGATCATGCGGCGGCGGCCGAAGCGCTCGGACAATGAACCGAATGAGATGCCGCCGATGATGGCGCCGATATTATAGATCACGGCGATCAGGCCGACCTCATGCGGCGAGAATTTGTGCTGCACTTGCAGGAAAGTAGGGTAGAGGTCTTGCGTGCCGTGGCTGAAAAAGTTGAATGCAGTCATTAGTACGACCGCGTAGACGCCGAGCCGCCAGTGCGATTGCAGCACCGTCCTGGTGTTACTTTTGGTCGTTACCGGTTTCCAGGTCGGCGACTCCGGCACATTGCGACGGATGTAAAGCACCAGCAGTGCCGGTAAGACACCGACCATGAACATTCCGCGCCAGCCGATATACTGGAACAGCAGCGCATAGACGATCGAGGCGAGAAAATAGCCGGCGGGATAGCCGGATTGCAGCAGACCCGACACGAAGCCGCGTGCATGCGCTGGAATGGATTCCATGGTCAGCGATGCGCCGACGCCCCATTCACCGCCCATTGCGACTCCGTAGACGGCCCGCAAGATCAGTAACGCCGTCAGGCTCGGCGCAAAGCCGGAAGCAAATTCAATGGCCGAATAGAGCAGCACGTCGACCATCAGCGTCGGCCGCCGCCCCCAGCGGTCGGCCGCACGGCCGAACAGAAATGCTCCGATCGGCCGTGCAGCCAAGGTCAGCAAAATGGCAATGGTGACTTTGGTAACATCGGTCTGAAATTCAGCCGCGATGTCCTTAAGGACGAACACCATGAGGAAAAAATCGAAAGCGTCGAGCGTCCAGCCAAGGAAGCTCGCCGCGACCACGTGCTTCTGTTCGGTGGTCCAGCCGCCGAGCGCGGCAATACGCATTGATCGTGCTCCTTGGTTCGCTGCCAGGCGGTAACTCTTTCCGGCACTTTTGGCGCCAGGCGCAACGGCGCAAATAAGCTTCCTTACGCAACCGTCGCAGTCGATCGGCGTGGGACGATTGCATTGGCAATAAGCTCTTGCACAACCTCGCCGTTTTGATTGAGGGTACGCGTTCTGATCTTCATCAGGCCGCGATCGGGCCGCGACTTCGACGGTCGCATTTCGATCACTTCCGATTCAATGCGCAACTCGTCGCCCGGATAAACCGGCCTCGGCCAGCGCAGTCCATCAAAGCCCAATCCAACCGTACCGCTGGCCGGCCGGTACTCGCTCGTGGCTACCAGTCTCATGGTGAGGGCCGCCGTATGCCAGCCGCTTGCCACCAGCCGCCCGAAGATCGACTTTCGTGCGGCCTCGTCGTCCAAATGGAAAGGTTGTGGATCGAACGCCTTGGCGAAGGCGACGATGTCATCCTTTTCGACCCGCACCCGGCCGCTCGGCCTTTGAACCTGCCCGACGACAAAATCCTCGAAATAGCGGTCGCTCATACGTCAATGGCTCCTGGCTGGCAGCGCGACGCGACCAAGCGTCGTTAGCCACATTACAATCAAATGAACGCGCTGCCGTCTTTCCTTTGCGGGCGGAGCAGTTATCATCTTGCTGCCGCAAGGGAGCAAGGCCATGACATGCAAGTCTGCCGTGTTCGCGGGGCTGGCTCTGGCTGCCGCGCTTGGTGCTCCGTCCGCGTCGGCGCATGAATTTTGGCGGCACGGTCATAGCAGCTATTGGCGCGAAACCCATGCCGCTATCTACGGCCTGGAAAACCGGATCGCCTTCTTGGAGGCTGATCCGGAAATCGACGACGGCTATAAGGCTCCGATCATCCTCAACGCGCGGGCCGACGTCGTCGTCCTGCGCGCCACCTTGCCTCCGGCGCATTGGCGTTGGACCAGCCCATGCTGCTATAGCCGCCGGCCCATTCGCATCCGCTAGCTCGCAGCGGTTTATTCCGCTGGCGCGCCGAGCGGTCCA
>JASHSY010000056.1 GCA_030040825.1 Xanthobacteraceae bacterium | reverse complement strand
ATCATCCGCACCACTATCGCAAACGAGGACTGTCAGCAGCAGGGCGCACGCACTTTCGAAGCGCAGCTCAACGACGGACGCTGGCTGCACATCAGCGAACGCCGCACCAAGGACGGCGGTTATGTTTCCGTCGGCACCGACATTACGAAAATCAAACAGCACGAACAGAAGCTCGTCGAAGGCGAAAAGCGCCGGATCGCCACCATTAACGATCTACGCAACTCGCAACAAGCACTTGAGCGCCAAACCTGCGCGCTTGCCGATCTTGCTGAAAAATACGCCGAGGAGAAAACCCGCGCCGAGGACGCCAATGCGGCCAAATCGAAATTCCTCGCCAACATGAGTCATGAGCTGCGGACCCCACTCAACGCCATCATCGGCTTTTCCGAAATCATGGAATCGGCAATGTTTGGACCGCTCGGCGCCGAGAAATATCTCGAATACTCGCGCGACATCCGCGAGAGCGGCCAGTACCTGCTCGACGTCATCAACGACATTCTCGATATGTCGAAGATCGAGGCGGGCGGCATTCATCTTCACCTGGAACCAGTGGACGTCGATCGTATCTTAGCCGACTGCTTGCGTGTCGTCGTCGGCCGGGCCAACGAAAAACATCTGATGCTCAATTCGCAGGCTGCGCCGGGCATCGCCATCACCGCCGACCGTCGGGCGCTCAAGCAGATCGTACTCAATCTCCTTTCCAACGCGGTGAAGTTTACGCCGGACGACGGGGCGGTCAGTGTCAGAGCTCGCGCACGCGGCCGCACGGTTACGATCGCCATAACCGACAACGGCATCGGCATCCCAAAAGACGCGTTGCGCAAACTGGGCCGGCCGTTCGAACAGGTCGAAAGCCAGTTGACGAAAAGGTATCCGGGGTCGGGTCTTGGGCTTGCTATCGCTAAATCGCTTACCGAATTGCATGGCGGCCGGATGCGCATCCGCTCGGCGCTGGGCCGCGGTACCACCGTTATCGTGCGGCTGCCGCTTGCGCCAAACGAGCCGGCGCATGCCGACAATGATGCAATACCGCTTTCCTTGGCGAGTTGACCCCATCTTGCTGTCGCGGTGCCGCGGCTATAGATGTCGCACTACGTGAATCATTGTTGGATGGGTCGTGACGTGCCGCAGCAAATCAAAACCGGATTTCGTGCATTACTCGACGATGCCGAGCGCGAGATCGAGACTTTATCGATTGAAGAGGCGATCGCGCTGCACGGGCGCAGCGATATAAACTTCATCGATCTGCGCGACCCCCGCGAACTTGAACGCGAAGGCCGCATCCCTGGCGCGTTTCATTGCCCGCGCGGCATGCTCGAATTCTGGATTGATCCAGAAAGCCCCTATCACAAACCGCTGTTCGCTGAAGATAAGCGCTTTGTGTTCTTCTGCGCCGGCGGCTGGCGTTCGGCGCTGGCGGCCCAAACGGCCCATCGCATGGGGCTGCGGCCGGTCGCCCATATCAAAGGTGGCTTCGGCGAATGGCGCAAAGCCGGCGGACCGATCGAGCCGCCGGCGGCCAAGCCGAAATCGGGCTAGACCCTGACCCGATCAGTCGAATCGGATCAGGGTCGAGATCCCTGGCAGAGCGTGATCTCATCCGAAAAACGGTCTCCACTTTGCGGGGTCATACGCTAAGGCGCCTTCCCTAAGATCCGAACGAAGCACTCGCGCACCTGCCGCTGCGTTTCGGTGAGATGGGCTTGCAGCGCGGGAAAATCGGGTAGATCGGCGGCGCGGGCAAGCAGCGCCTGCACGCCCGCGCCGGCAGTCTTCGGATCAAACGCGCCGGGCAGACACAGCCGCAGAATCTGCGTCAGGTCGTGCAGAAGCAGTACAGCCGGACGAAGCACGGTCGCGTCTTCAGGCTTAAGGATGCCGGCACGCGTAGCGTGCTCCAACATGCGCGCCGTCGAAGTATCGAGAATATCTGGCCTTGTCGCGGCATACACCAGTTGCAGATATTGAGCGATGAATTCGATATCGACGAGCCCGCCAACCGCGTGTTTCAGATCCCAGGGATCACTATTGCCCTTTTCCTTGGCGATCGCCCCACGCATTTCGATGACGTCAGCGGCGGTCTTGCGTGCATCACGTTTCTTCGTCAATACCGTGTGGATCGCGGCTTCGACACGCGCTGTGAAGGCGGGCGACGCCGAGATGACGCGAGCCCGCGTCAGCGCCATGTGCTCCCAGGTCCAGGCGTCGCGCTCCTGGTAGTCGACGAAACTGTCAATATGCGTGGCTAACGGACCCGAACGGCCGGACGGCCGCAGTCGCATGTCGACGTGGTACAGCACGCCGTAATTAGTCTGCACCGTCAGCGCGCTGATCAAGCGTTGGGTTAGGCGGGCGAAATACTGAGCACCGTAGAGCGAACGCTCGCCGTCGGAATTCGGATGTGCCGCGTCGAAATCGTACACGACGATAAGATCGAGGTCGGAACTTGCCGTCATCTCGCGCGCCCCAAGCCGTCCGAGCGCGACGATGGCGGTCTCCTGCCTACGCAGACGGCCGTGGACGGCGGCAAAATCTCCCTCGACTCGCGTGTGAAGCGCGCCAACGAGAACGTCAGCGAGGCCGGCAAAGACATCGCCCGCTTGTTCGGCCGACAGTGAGCCCGACAAAATACGGGCGCCGATCAGGAACATGTTTTCCTGGCCGAACAGGCGGATGGCGTCGAGCATGTCCTCGTAACTGCGCGAATCGGTAAGCGAGCGCGTCAATTCCGCTTGCAGCCGCGCCGCATCGGGCAACGCACCGAAGAAGCTCGGATCAATCAGCGGATCGATGACGTGCGGGTGCTGCCCTAAAATATCGGCCAGCCGCGGTGCAGTACTGAGGATAAGCGCAACGAACCGAATGAGTTCGGGATTTTGCCGCAGCAACGGCAACAGGCGCCCACCGGGCCGCAGGCCGGCGAGAAAACGGTCAAACGCGGCGAAGGCTTGGTCGGGATGTTCAGCCCTGGAGAACTGATCGATGACGACCGGAATGAGTTCGGTAAGATTTTTTTGCGCCTGTTCGCCGCGCAGCGCAGGATAAGATCCCGCCTGCCAGCGTCGCACCGCCGCGGCAAACTCACGCGGCCGGCGAAATCCGATCTCGGTGAGACGATCGAGCGTTTCGCGATCGTCCTCGCTTTTGCCTGTGGCAAACGACAGGTTCTGTTGCTGGGCAAGCAGCGCCGGCGCGCTTTCGAACAAGCGAACATAGTGCTTTTCGACAGCGCGCAAATGCTTGAGTAATTCCGCCGCGAGCGCGTCACGATCGGCAAAACCGAGAAAATGGGCGAATCCATTAAAAGCGTCGCGCTCGGTCGGCAGTGTGTGGGTCTGTTCGTCGGCCATCATTTGCAGCCGGTGTTCGACACGACGCAAAAAATTATAAGCAGAGCTTAATTCCTCGCACGTTGCCCGATCGATCCAACCGCCGGCGGCAAGCGTCGCCAACGTCGCGATCGTCTCCCGGCCGCGCAGGCCTGCGTGGCGGCCGCCAGCGATAAGTTGCTGCGTCTGCACGAAAAATTCGATCTCGCGGATTCCGCCCCGGCCGACCTTGATGTTATGACCTTCGACTGCGATTTCACCGTGCCCGCGATAGGCGTGAATCTGCTGCTTCATCGCGTGAACGTCGGCGACAGCGGCATAGTCGAGATATTTCCGCCAGATAAAAGGCGCAAGCGCGCCCAACAACCTTTCACCCGCAGCCAGATCGCCTGCGCTCGGTCGTGCTTTGATCAGCGCCGCCCGTTCCCAGGTTTGACCTCTGCTTTCGTAGTAGTCGATAGCCGCGTCCGTGGAGATCGCGATCTGCGTTGAGGCCGGATCGGGACGAAGTCGTAGATCGACGCGAAAGACATAACCGTCAGCTGTTCGCTCCTGCAAAAGCCTGACCAGGTCGCGCGTGAGCCGAACATAGAATTGCGCCGGCTCGACGTCGGCAGCGAGCCGATGGGCGCTTGGATCGAAAAACACCATGAGGTCGATATCGCTGGAAAAATTAAGCTCGCCCGCGCCCATCTTGCCCATCGCGAGTACGATGTAACCTGAGCCCGCCGCCGGATCGCGAGGATCGACCGGCAAAAATCTCTTACGCGCGGCCGCGTCGCGCAGAAGATGCTCGATCGCCAAGCGAAGCGCCACTTCGGCGATTTGCGTGAGTGCACCCGTTACCTGCGCGACAGACCACACACCGGCGATATCGGCCAGAGCGATCAGAAGTGCCGCGTCCGCCTTGGTACGACGCAGAATGCGCGCGATGTCGGCCGAATCGCGCGCCGACCCGGCGGCGGCTTGCGCCACTTTCACGATCCGCGCAAATGACCGTTCCGGGTCGCTGGCGAGATACCGCAGCGCGCGGGATGGATCGGCCTCAACAAGCTCCCAAAGGTAGGGTGCCGTTTCCGCGATACTGGCTAGAAGTTCGCCGAGCCTGCGATGTTTTGCGACCAAGGCGGCGAACGCGCGGCCGTCGGCGGAACGCGCCAGGCTTTTCAGCCAAGCCGACAGGCGACGACGCCCGCCTGCCGAAGAATATGGCAGAGCGCCGGCGAGTTGCCGCGCGATCGCTACCCGGTCCGTGGTCTGTTTGCGCCGCTGCCCGGCCGCGGGAGGCCGCATCACGCCCCCGTTGGTCCGGCGCGCGGCAGAGCAATAACGCTACGCAAGCCGGGGTAGTTATCCTCGAGCTTGAGTTCTCCGCCGTGTAGCCGCGCGACCGCAGAGGCGAGACTCAAACCAAGCCCCGAGCCCGGCAGTGAGCGGCTCTGTTCCAGCCGCACGAAGCGCTCGACTACTCGACCACGTTCTGATTCGGCAATGCCTGGACCGCGATCTTCCACCGTGAGCGTGATGCGCTCCCCATCGGCGCTGGCTTTGATTACGATCTCGGCCGGCGCACCATTGACCTTGCTGGTGTCCGGACCGGCATATTTGATGGCATTGTCGATCAGGTTCGCCAGCGCTTGGCTGACCAGTTCGCGATTGCCCCGCACCGGCGTCGCCAATGGCGCCTCGACCTTAAGCGCCAAGCCTTTTTGCTCGGCCAGCGGCTCGTATAACTCACCGATATCGCGGGCAATTTCCGCAGCATCGAATTCAGTCATGTTGTCGCGCGCCTGACCGGACTCCGCGCGGGCAATCATCAACAGGGCATCAAAAGTCCGAATGAGATCATCGGACTCGGCAATGGTGGATTCCAGCGCCACACGGTAATCGCCATCGGTTCTGGCAGTGCGCAAGGCCTGCTCACAGCGGTTGCGCAAACGGGTAAGTGGGGTCTTTAGATCGTGCGCGATGTTGTCGGAGACTTCTTTCAACCCGCCCATCAGAGCTTCTATGCGTTCCAACATGGCGTTGACGTTTTCAGCGAGCCGATCGAGTTCGTCGCCGGTGCCCGCGATCGGCAGGCGGCCGGCTAGATCCCCGGCCATAATAGTATGCGCGGTGTCGGTCATTGCATCGATCCGCTTAAGCACGCGGCGACTGACGAAAAATCCTCCCGCGACTCCGAGCACGACGACCAGCGCGAATGACCAGCGCCCGGCATTGGCAATAATGCCATAAATGCGCTCGCGCTCCTCGAGATCGCGGCCGACCAAAAGCCGGAAACCACCCGGCAATTCGACAACCAGCACCAGCGCATGGTGCTCGGTGTCATCGGGCGCCTCAATGCGCCGGTAAAGCGCCTCAACCCAGCCGGGATGATCGAGCGCTCCGGGCGCCAGCGCGCCGACATTTCCGGCGAGAGCTTCGCCGGTTGGCGTGGTCACCAAATAAAGGTTTGAACCTGGCCGCCGCGAACGCAGGTCGATGAACAGCACCAGCCCGCGAATGCCGGCTTCCCGGTATTGCTCGCGCAGCCGCGTGACCTCAGCCGTGACTGTGCGGGTTATCTGCTCGGTAATGAGCCGACGCGTGTTCAGCGCGAAATATCCGAGCAGCGAAACCGCGAACAGAATAAAAATCAGCAGATAAACGAGCGTCAGTTGAAACGCGGTTGTGCGCAGCAGTTTTCCCAGCGCCGTCACGTTCGGAGACTCTCTCGATGCAAGCGTAGCTCGTCCTCGGAGAAATCGTCTTCCCAAAATTCAAGCGGAACACGGGCGCCGGCATCGCGTTTGGCCGCCTCGCCGCGCCGCAGCTCGACCCGACGGATTTTGCCGGAGATCGTCTTCGGCAAATCGGCGAATTCGAGCCGTCGCACCCGCTTGAACGGCGCAAGAGCCGAACGGCAATGGCGAAAAATCGACAACGCAGTCGCGCGATCAGGCCGATAGCCGGCTGCGAGCGTAAGATAGGCTTTCGGCACCGCAAGTCGCAACGGATCGGGCGACGGTACGACCGCGGCTTCCGCCACAGCGGGATGTTCGATCAACGCGCTCTCGAGTTCAAATGGGCTGATCCGATAATCCGACGATTTGAAGACGTCGTCGGCACGGCCGACATAAGTCAAATAGCCTTCGTCATCGACGGAGGCGACGTCGCCCGAGCGATAGACGGCGCCTGCGATCGCTACCACGCCGCCATCGTCGCCCTGATACCCCTGCATCAACCCAATCGGCCGCGGAGCCAGCGTGAGGCAAATCTCGGCCTCCCTCTGCGCCACGCCATCTTGATCAAGCAGGGCAACCTGATAGCCGGGCAGCGGCCGCCCCATGGAGCCGGCTTTGAGTTTTTGTCCTGGCGTATTGCCGGCCAGCGCCGTGGTCTCGGTCTGGCCGTAGCCGTCACGGATTGTCAGCTTCCATGCCGCCCTCACCCGTTCGATCACTTCCGGATTGAGCGGCTCACCGGCGCTAACCAGCTCCGTCAATCGGACGCGCCAAGCCGCCAGGTCTTCCTGGATAAGCATCCGCCAAACGGTAGGCGGGGCGCAAAACGTCGTGACGCCGCAGCGTGCGATGGTGTCAAGCAGCCCGCGGGCGTTAAACCGCCGCTGATTGATAATGAAGATAGTCGCACCGGCATTCCACGGCGCGAAGAAGCAACTCCAAGCGTGTTTGGCCCAACCGGGTGAGGAAATATTCAGATGCACATCGCCGGGACGAAGGCCGAGCCAGTACATGGTTGAAAGATGCCCTACCGGATAGGTTTGATGGCTGTGCAGCACAAGTTTCGGCGTCGCCGTTGTGCCTGACGTGAAATAAAGAAGGAGCGGATCGTCGGCGCGCGTTTCGCCGTCCGCCACAAACTCCGCAGATGCCTGATAGCTTTGCTCGTAAGCCGTCCAGCCCGGGACGCTTCCGCCAACGACAATGCGAGTATAGTCGCCGGGCAATTCGGCGAATTTCGGAGCGACATCGGCCGCGGCAACAACATGGCGAACACGGCCGCGTGCAAAACGGTCGGCCAGATCGCTGCGCGTGAGCAACATGGTTGCCGGCACAATCACCGCGCCAAGCTTCATGGCAGCAAGCATGCATTCCCACAACGGGGCCACATTGCCGAGCATCAATAGAATACGGTCGCCGCGGCGCACGCCGAGGGCGCGCAGCGCATTGGCGACACGGTTCGACCGCTCGCTCAGCTGCGCGAATGTAAGCTTGACCTCCGATCCATCCTCGTCGGTCAGCCATAGAGCCGCCTGCTCATTGCCGCGCGCCATGTTATCGAAATAATCCAGCGCCCAGTTGAAGCGATCGAGCTTCGGCCATCTGAAGTCGCGATAGGCGACCGCATAATCCTCGCGATGGCGGATGAGAA
Source organism: Xanthobacteraceae bacterium (assembly GCA_030040825.1). GTDB lineage: Bacteria > Pseudomonadota > Alphaproteobacteria > Rhizobiales > Xanthobacteraceae > BOG-931. The sequence goes on along the minus strand of JASHSY010000056.1, from coordinate 10,533 downwards.
AATCACGGGCCGCGAGAAACGCAGTCGCGTTACCCGAAGTCATGGCAACCTCCCAGCGCGGAGCGAGACCGGGCTTGCCTGTTGACAAGACCTCAGACGCCCCCTCCTCTTTGTCTGATTTTTGCAGAGGAGCTGCCGGGACGCCAATGAAAAACAGGAAAGGTTAAGAACATGGACGAGCAGCCAGCTATTCCGAATTGGCGGTTGAAGGGCGATTGGTTCGACCTGTGCAGCTGCAACATCGGCTGTCCGTGTGTGTTTGGCGCCAACCCCAGCAGCGGCACGTGCGAAGGCGTACTCACCTGGATCATCCGCGAAGGGAATTACGGCGACGTGCCGCTCGGAGGACTCAACGCCATCATCATCAGCGCCTGGACCGGGAATGTTATGGAACGCAACCGCCATTTCGGCTTCCTGATCGACGATCGCGCAAACAGAAGTCAGCGTGACGCACTCGAATGCATTTTTACCGGCCAGGCCGGCGGCCATTTCGCGGCTTGGCGCGATCTTACCGAACAGCAGATGGGCGTGCAGTTCGTGCCGATCAACGTCACGTTCAGCGACGAACGATGGAAGGTCGAAGTGCCCGGCATGATCGATGGCGAAGGCGCCCCATATCGCAATCTGATGGTGCCCGACGGCAAGGTCTGTAAAATTTCCAATGCACCTCGGCCTGAGGTCGGACCGGGAGATATCACCGTCGGTCAGGCTAAGAAAAATATTTTCGAAGGATTCGGTATGAAATGGGATTGGTCGTCGCACTCGGCCAAGCACATCCCATTTGAGCACATCGGTCCGGGCAAGTTTTCTTGGCGCAAGCCGTGGAACCGGCAGACCCAAAGCTGAGGCACCAACCGTGCTGTCAGCCGCCGAACGGTTGGTGCTCTATTCGACGCTGATGCTCGCCAGCGCGGCGGCCTGGTCGGTCACTTGGCTGCAATTTTCCAATTTGCCAGTATTGAGCCCGTTCCTGGCGCAGGTCTGGTGCGGCGGTCCGTGGAGCGCGGATGCCGCCGCGTCGTCATTCGTCATGTGGTTCGCCATGATGGTGGGGATGATGTTGCCCGCGGTCGGGCCGACAATCGACGCATTCGCCACCATCGCCCGGCGGCGCAACGCCCGAGGAGCACCCTACACGCCGACCATCATATTCGTGGCCGGCTATTGCCTCGCCTGGTCGGCGTTTTCCGCTGCGGCGGTCGCTGTGCAATGGCAGCTCTATCGCGCCGCGACTTTAATGCCGCCGGCGCAAAATGTAAGCTCGATTCTCGCCGGAGCGGCATTGCTGATGGCCGGGCTATATCAGTTCGCGCCGCTCAAAATCGCCTGCCTGCGCGGTTGTCGTTCGCCTTTATCCTTCATTATGACGGAATGGCGAGACGGCCATGCCGGCGCATTGCTGATGGGCGTGCGACACGGCGCGAGCTGCGTCGGCTGCTGCTGGGCGGTGATGTCGCTGATGTTCTGCGTCTCGGTGATGGATTTACGATGGGCCGCAGCATTGGCCGTCTACGCAGCGGCCGAGAAATTATTGCCCGGCGGCGATACCGTTGTTGCACCGGCCTTCGGTTCGGCGGCAATCTTGGGGGGAGCGGCGCTGATTGGCTGGACCTTCCTCTGAGTTTTTAGTTTAGCGCGTAAGCGGCAATGGGTGATGGGATGGGACCACTTGCGGGCTTTCGGATCGTCGAGTTTGCCGGCATCGGTCCCGGGCCGTTTGCGTCCATGCTGTTTGCTGATCTGGGCGCCAGCGTGATCCGTATCGATCGGCTGAGCAGCAGCGGACTGGGCATCGACGTTCCGACCCGCTTTGCCTTACTTGCCCGGTCGCGGCCGTCGGTTGCGATCGACTTAAAACATCCGGACGGCATCGCACTGGCCGGCGACCTGATGGCTAAGGCCGACGCGCTGATCGAGGGGTTCCGTCCGGGCACGATGGAACGGCTTGGTCTTGGGCCCGATGCGGCGCTCAGGCGCAATCCACGGCTCGTCTATGGACGCATGACGGGCTGGGGGCAGACCGGGCCATTGGCGCAAGCCGCCGGTCACGATCTCAATTATCTCGCGCTCGTCGGCGCGCTCCACGCCGTCGGCCGCGCCGGTTCGAAACCGACGCCGCCTCTCAATCTGGCTGCCGATTTCGGGGGCGGCGCACTTTATCTCGCGTTCGGCATGGCTTGCGCCATGCTCGAAGCACAGCGATCCGGTAAGGGTCAGGTCGTCGACGCTGCAATGGTGGATGGGGCCGCGTCGTTGATGACAATGTTCTATGGTCTGTACGCAGCGGGACGGCACAGTCTTGAGCGGGGAACCAACCTGCTTGATTCAGGATCGGCCATCTATGAGACCTACGAATGCGCCGACGGCCGTTTCGTCTCAATCGCACCGATCGAATTGAAATTTCGCGAGGTATTGTTCAAGAAACTCGGCCTTCCCTATACCAAAGACGACGGACCGGACTTGCGCGACAAGCTTGAAAAGCTCTTCAAAACGCGCACGCGCGACGAGTGGTGCGCGCTCCTTGAGGGCACCGACGCCTGCTTCGCGCCAGTCCTGTCCATGGCGGAAGCGCCACGCCATCCGCACAACGTGGCGCGCGACGCCTTTATCGAAGTCGAAGGTGTGGTCCAGCCGGCGCCAGCACCGCGATTTAGCCGCACCCCCTCCGAGCGCCCGACACCGCCTCAGGACCAGGGTGAAGGTACCCGCGCGGCACTCGCGGCGTGGGGAATTCAACGCGATAGGATCGAGTCCCTCCTCAGGGATAATGTGGTTGCGGAATCGCAACCGCAGAAAGTCATCGCTGAGTGAAGTAGCAGATTACCGTGCATCCTCACGGATCATGTAGCCGGCACCGCGCACGGTATGCAGAAGCGGCTGCGCAAACCCCTTGTCGATCTTTGATCGCAGGCGCGACATGTGCACATCTATCACATTGGTCTGCGGGTCGAAGTGATAATCCCAGACGTTCTCCAGGAGCATGGTGCGGGTAACGACCTGCCCGGCGTGCCGCATCAGATACTCAAGCAAGCGAAATTCGCGCGGCTGCAATTGAAGTTCCTGCCCGCCGCGGCTGACTTGGTGCGATAACCGGTTGAGCTCGAGATCTGCCACCCGATAAACGGTTTCTTCGCTGCGGCTGCCACGCCGGCGGGCCAGCACTTCAACGCGGGCCAGTAATTCGGAGAATGAGTAAGGCTTGGCAAGATAATCGTCGCCGCCAGAGCGCAACCCTTTCACCCGATCGTCGACCTGTCCGAGCGCTGAAAGTATCAGCACCGGCGTTTCGACTGATTTCTCCCGTAACGTGCCGATCACCGATAGCCCGTCAAGCTTGGGCAGCATGCGATCGATCACCAGCACGTCGTACTGGCCGTCCAGCGCAAGCGCCAGCCCCTCTTCCCCATCGGTTGCGCGATCGGCAATGTGGCCGACTTCGCGGAACGCCTTCACCAGATATTCAGCGGCGTCGCGGTCGTCCTCGATGACAAGCAGGCGCATAGGTGATCGCCGTACCGAGATAGCAACGGGTAAACCCGGCTTACTGACGTCCTGACTGACGATATCGTCTAGCACGGTTCATCCGCCAACGCGTTTGCCAAAATAGTGAGGGGGTGGCGAGCTTGCCCGCCACCCCCTCGACCGACTCCACCCCGGCGGGGGCGACGGATGCCGGGAGGCAGAGTTGGTGTTAGGTGGGGGACGGGCCTTACGGCCCGCCCCCAGGGTACGCCCGCCAGCGGGGGCGACGGATGCCGGCGGATCGCCCCATTACTTGATCAGGCGTTGCCGAGCGGCAAAGCAACGAAACGCGTGCCCTCGCTCGACTTCACCCGAAACAACAAAGCGTGCTTTCCTTCCTTGCGGGCATCCGCGACTTGTTTGCGAACATCCGCAGGGTTGGTGACTGACTTGCCGCCGACGTCGAGAATGACGTCGCCGACTTGGAATCCGTGATCGGCGGCCACGCTGTTAGGATCGAGCGCGGTAACCACAACGCCGTTGCCCTCGACGCCGGCGACCTTACCGCTCGGTGCGAGTGTGAGCCCGAGCTTTGCCGTTTCATCAGGTGCTGCAGTGTGGTCTTGCTGATTGGAGGCTTGGTGTTCGTTCGGCAACGTTCCAAGCGTGAGCGCGAGAGTCTTTTCCTGCCCCTGATGGACCACGCCAAGCTTGATCGCCGTGCCGGGCGCCATGGTGCCGATCCGGCGCGCCAGTTCGCGTGCGTCGGCAACCGGGTTGCCGTCAACCGAGGTGATAACGTCGCCACTTTCGATTCCCGCCTTGGCTGCTGGGCTATTCGGCTGCGGCTCGGAGACCAGCGCGCCAGACGCCTTTTTCAAACCAAGGCTGTCGGCGATATCCGGCGTTACCGGCTGGATTTGCACGCCAATCCAGCCACGCGTGACGCTGCCCTTGTCGCGCAGTTGGCTGATCACGCTCTTCACCGTATCGGCCGGAATGGCAAAGGCTATTCCGACCGAGCCGCCGGACGGGGAGAAGATTGCCGTATTCACACCAATCACATTGCCGTCGACATCGAACGTCGGGCCGCCAGAATTGCCTTTGTTGACCGGCGCGTCGATTTGGATGAAGTCATCATATGGGCCAGCGCCAATGTCGCGGCCGCGGGCCGAAACGATCCCGGCGGTCACCGTGCCGCCGAGACCGAACGGATTGCCGACTGCGAGTACCCAATCACCAATGCGCGGGGTCGCATCCGAGAGCTTCACGTACGGAAAGTCTTTGCCATCGACCTTGATCAGAGCGAGATCGGTGCGCGGATCGGTACCGATCACTTTGGCGCTGTGGGTTTTGCCGTCATCGGTCGTGACTTGGACATTCTCGGCGTTTTGCACAACGTGATTGTTGGTCACCGCATAGCCGTCGGCGGTAATGAAGAAGCCGGACCCTTGGCCGGTGATGATCTGGTGCCCGCCCTCACCGAAATTCGGGGTTGGCATGCCAAAGCGCCGGAAGAAGCGCTGCAGGCCGGGGGGCAAATCTTGATCCTCACCGCCGCCAAAAGACGAATCCGCCGGCTTATCGATTTTGACGCGGACTGAAATCACCGCCGGCTTCACCTTCGCGACGATGTCAGCGAAGCCAACCGGACGCTGCGGAAGTTTCTGCGCTTCCTGCGAAAGATTTTGCGCATGCGCGGCGCCCGCAAACAATGCAGCATTGGGTGCCAGATTTGGCGCGACGAAGAAAGCAGCCGCTCCAATCCCAGCGATCGTTGTCGCCAGGAGCCAAAATCGCCGCGCAGGAAGAACGCGGCGTGAGGGGTGTCGATTACCGTCCATTACCGTCTCCGAAATTCGTCCGTCCGTCCTGCAACGGATGTTGGTCTCTTTGCTGGAGAATGTGGAATCGCGCGCCTTACCGCGCTCTGTCGGCAACATTAAAACTTGGTAATGTCGCCAGTTGCGCCGGCTTACCCGGACACAATCCCGTGACGCCTGGCCGCAGCGGACTAGTTCCCTTCGCGCAAAAGTTCCGAGAGCCGGGTCTCCTCGGCGGGCGTCAGGTTTTCTGCCTGACCGGCTGTCACGGAGGAACCGCGCCGTCGTGCGACCATGACCAGAATGCCAATGCCTATAAAGCAGACCGCAGGCGGCAAACCCCACAAAAGCGCCGTGTGCCAGGACAGACGTGGCCGCAGCAGAACAAATTCCCCATACCGTGCAACCAGGAAGTTGAGAACTTGCGCGTCGCTGTCGCCCGCTTTTAATCGCTCGCGCACCAATACGCGTAGATCATGAGCAAGCGGCGCGGCCGAATCGTCGATCGATTCATTTTGGCATACCATACAGCGCAGTTCTTTCGACAGCGCGCGGGCCCGCGCTTCAAGCTTCGGGTTCGACAACATTTCTCCCGGTTCGACCGCACGCAGCGGCCCGGACGCGACCGACAGGATAAATCCTGCAAGCAAAAGAACGGCCGTAAAGTATACGCGCTTCACGGCGTTTACTCCGCCGGCACTTGCAGCGCTGCCGCCTTTGCCGGGCGCGGCGCACCGATCCGCAGCCGCCGATCGGACAAGGAAAGCGCCCCGCCGATGAACATGATCACCGCACCGAGCCAAATCATCAGGACCAGCGGCTTGAAATACAGCCGTACCGGTACGCTGCCGTCCGGATTTGGATCACCGAGCGACAGATAGACCTGGTTGAGGCGCCGCGTCATTAATGCAGCCTCTGTGGTCGCCATATTGCGCGCTGGAAATGTACGGCGGCTTGGCTCCATTGCGCCGAGCAGTTCGCCCCCCGCCCTGAATACGGTGAAGCGCCCGACGAGATCGCTATAATTCGGACCCGGACGCACAAACGTGCCGTCAAAAGTAAGCCGGAAGTGCGCGATATCGATGGTACCGCCTGGCTTGAGCGCGGCTATCCGCTCGGATCCCCAGGCGGTGACCGCGACAATCCCCATCAGCGTGACGCCGATACCGAAATGCGCAAACGCCGCGCCCCAAGCCGAGCGCGGCAATCCGATTGCGCGACGCATCATCGCGGCGGGCGGTATGCGCAGGAACATGGTTCGTTCCGCCAGATCGACAAGCGCGCCGGCCATAATAAAGATCGCAAGTCCGACGCCGAACGGAGCCAGCACCGGTCCGCCGTGCTGCAAAGCAAAGCCCCCTGCAATCGCCAGGGCGGCAAGAACCGCAGCAGCGAGGAGACGCTGGGCCGCCGCGAGCAGATCGCCGCGTTTCCAGCCGAGCAGCGGCCCGAATGGCATAGCGACCAACAACGGCAGAAACAACGGCCCAAAAGTGAGATTGAAAAACGGCGGTCCGACGGAAATTTTGTCGCCGGTCAGGGCTTCCAGCGCCAGCGGATAGAGCGTACCGACAAAGACCGTTGCACAGGCGCTGGTCAAAAAGAGATTGTTGAAGACGAGCGCGCCCTCGCGCGAGATCGGCGCGAACAAACCGCCCTGCTTCAGCAACGGCGCACGCCACGCATAAAGCGCCAGCGCACCGCCAATGAAGCAGACAAGAATCGCCAGGATGAAAATGCCGCGCGTCGGATCGTTAGCGAATGCATGCACCGAAGTCAGCACGCCCGAGCGCACCAGAAAAGTACCGATCAGCGATAACGAGAACGCAACGATCGCAAGCAGGATCGTCCAGACTTTGAGTGCGCCCCGCTTTTCCATGACCACCGCGGAATGCAACAGCGCGGTACCGGCAAGCCAAGGCATCAGCGAGGCATTTTCCACTGGATCCCAAAACCAGAAGCCCCCCCAACCGAGCTCGTAATAGGCCCAATACGAGCCGCCGGCTATGCCGAGCGTCAGGCACATCCATGCGCCCAGCACCCAGGGGCGCGCGAACCGCGCCCAAGCGGCGTCAATGCGTCCTTCGAGCAAAGCGGCGATCGCCAACGAAAAGACGATCGAAAAACCGACATAGCCGAGATAAAGGAACGGCGGATGGAACGCGAGGCCCGGGTCCTGCAGAACCGGATTGAGATCACGACCCTCAAATGGGGCATTGGCAATGCGGAGGAACGGATTCGAAGTGGCCAGAATGAAAAGCTCGAAGGCCGCGGCAATCCAGGCCTGTACCGCGAGCGCGTTGGCTTTGAGCTTGATCGGTAAATTCACGCCAAACACAGCGACCAGAGCGCCGAACAAAGTCAGGATGGAGACCCAGAGCATCATCGAGCCTTCGTGATTGCCCCAGACGCTAGTGAGCCGGTAAAGCAGCGGCATCGCCGAATTTGAATTTTCGTAAACGTTGAGTACCGAAAAATCCGACGTGACGTAACAGGTGGCGAGCGCGAGAAACGATATGGCGACGAAGGCGAATTGCGCGAGAGCGGTCGGCACCGCCATGCTCATCAATACGGCATCGTTGTTGCGCGTGCCGACAATGGGCATCACGCTTTGAATGAGCGAAAGCCCCAGCGCCAACATCAGCGCATAATGACCGAGTTCAGCGATCACTTATTTGGTCCTCCGACCGGCATGGCTGCCCGTTGGGCGTAGCCGTCTTTCCAATGGCCGGACTTCTTCAAGGCGTCGGCCACCTCTTTCGGCATGTAAGTCTCGTCGTGCTTGGCGAGTATGGTGTCGGCGTTGAACAAGCCCGTGCCGTCAAACGCACCTTCAGCCACCACCCCCTGGCCTTCGCGAAACAGATCGGGCAGCACACCCTGATACGCAACCTTAGTTTCGTGGCTGCCGTCGGTAACGTCAAAGCGGACATTCATATGGTCGCCGCGCACCAAGGTTCCGGTTTTGACCAAGCCGCCAAGCCGAATACGCGTACCCGGCGCGATATGCTTCTCCACAACATCGGTCGGCGAATTGAAGAACACGATGCTATCGCGAAACGCGTTGAGCATAAGCGCAACCGCGATGGCTAACACACCAATACCGCCACCGATCAAAGTCAGGCGTCGCTGTTTTCGCGTCATGAAGTTTGTCTTCCCGGCATGATCGGCCCGCTAACCCTTGATCCCAAGACCTTCGACCAGATCGTCAATCCGCTTGATCTGTTCAGGATGATCGGCAAGCGCGCGGCGGGCATCGGCGGCGGCGTTCTTTGCCTTATCGCGCTCTCCGAGTACCGCGTAAGCCCGCACAAGTCGCAGCCAACCCTCTACATCGGCGCCGTTATCGTGCAACCGGGACGCAAGATTTGCGACCATGCCGCGGATCATGTCGTTACGCTGATCATTGCTCATCTTTGCGGCGTCGGCGACGTCGTTAGCGTTTGGTCCCGGCGCGGCGGACGTACCGCTGACCCGCGCCAGCGCCACGCGGACGAAACCGACCCAAGGCGCGTTAGGCGGGGCCTCGGCTAAAAGCGTCCGCCAAATCGAAACCGCCGCGTCAGTTTTACCGTCCTGCTCGGCAGCGAGACCTAGAAAATAGCGGGCTTTTGCTTCGTGTGGATCGAGCGCGGTCGCGCGCTCGAATACCGCTTTGGCCTCGGCAGTGACAACGCCATTGGCGGCCGCCACTTCCGCTTCGCCTAGATCGGCCTGCCGGGTTGCCGTCTCACCCTTGAGCGCGAGGGCCTTTTTGCGCGCTAAAACCGCGTCATCGAAACGGCCAAGCCGCATATAGACCGGCGCGATCAATTCCCAGCCGGTCGCGTCGTTCGGATTGCGCGCCAGATGCGCTTCGACCTGGCCAACCAGGCTTGCGACCGACTCGCTGCCCTGCGAAGTATTGACACGGGCGAAGACGGGCTCGCCCGCAATATTAGGAGATCCGAGCGCCACGTAGAGGGCGGGCGCGCCAAACGGCAAAATGATCAAGGCGAAGACAGCGGCAATCCGCCGAAGCCGCAAGCTCCGCTGAGTTGCGACGGAGGAATCCGGTGGCCGGTGTGCTTCGGCCGCGGCCAGCAGCCGGCGCGACACCTCCAAGCGCGCCGCTTCCGCCTCGGCGTCACCGATCAGGCCGCCGGCGCGATCGCGGTCGATCTCCTGCAATTGATCTTTGTAAACCGCCACGTCACTGCCGCCGCCGAACCTCTGCCTTCGGCGTCCGAGCGGCCACAACACGGCCAGGACTGCCGCGGCGGTCATCACCGCAAAAATGCACCACAAGATCATCGTCGCCCTTTAGTCCGCAAACGAAGAAACGTAGCAAAACCGTGCAGTTGCGTCGTGCAGGTTACATCATCACGGCGTCATTGCGGCTGCAATAGGAAGGGCGGCGCGGCAATTGCGCGCTATCGCCGTATCCCCGCCATCGAAGCCGCAGCGGGCGCGGCGGCTCGCCGCACGCTCAAGCCCGCACCGATTTTCGCTCGGCGCTGGCCGTCTGGACTGCAATCTCGGATGCCTTCGCTAGCAGCCCTGCGTAGTCGGTGCCGAACACCACCCGACAAAAGCGGATGGCGGCGTCAACCTGCGATTGGCGGAACGGCCGATCGGCGTCACCGGCATGGCGAAGCGCATCCAGCAGGACCTTCGCCCCGCTTTCCAGATAAAGCTGCAATTCCGAGTAGCTGCGCGTGGTCGCTTCGTTGACCGCTAGCTCGTTGGCGTAGTGTCGGCAGGCTCCGACGAATTCGACCAGCGTCTCGACCTCGCCGACATCGGTGGCATCCAGCAAAGACCCGGCGACGATTTCCTTCGCCGGCCGCGGACGGAGCAAACGCCGCACCCGGCCTGGCGTTGTTTCAATCTCCGCCTTGAGCAAATTCGAGACTTCGGTGCGGACAGCGGTGAGACGCCGGCTCCAGGGCGAATCGTCCGACAGGTCGATCTCCGTGCGCAATCCCCGCACGGTATCGTGGATGGCCTTGAGCAGGGCGGTGACCGGACGGTGTAGCTTGAGTTCAGCCCGCAAGTCGCCAACCATGCATTCAAGTTCGCCGATAACGATTGTCACAGCCAGGGCGAATGGAGTTTCAGCGACGCGACTAGCAACGTCGCTCTCCGCTGCGTAGGTGGCTATACGAATGAGTTGCCATGGCGCCGGCAACCGGCTCATGACCACAATGAGACCGTACAGGAAGAGTTCGGATTTTGCGGCCGCGGCGGTGGACGTCTTCTGCGTTGC
>JASHSY010000055.1 GCA_030040825.1 Xanthobacteraceae bacterium | reverse complement strand
CCGACCGCAAAACGATGCGCCTCGTCGCGCAACCGCTCGACGAAATAGAGCACCGGATCGCGCGGCGCCAGCTTGAATGAGTCGCGGCCCGGAATAAAGAATGTCTCACGTCCAGCGTCGCGATCCGGGCCCTTGGCGATAGCTGCCAGCGGAACATCAACGCCGAGTTCGGCCAACACCTTTTGAGCCGCTGTAAGCTGGCCCTGCCCACCATCGATCAGGACCAGATCGGGCCACGGCGACTCGGGGTCGTCGGCCGCCGGCTCCGATTGCAAAATGTCAATCTCCTCCCGCGGCAGCGGAGGCTCATGCGTCGCCGCGGCGGTCGAAGCGGCGAGATCAGCCACAGCAGCGGCGCGCGGCGCCTCCGCGAGCAGCCGCCTAAAGCGACGGCCGAGAACTTCGCGCATCATGGCGAAGTCGTCGCCGGGCGTAAGATCGGTCGAGCGGATATTGAATTTGCGATAATCGCGTTTGCGGAAGCCCTCGGGTCCCGCCACGATCATCGCGCCAACCGCGTTCGATCCCTGGATGTGGCTGTTGTCGTAGACTTCGATCCGCTGCGGCGCCCGCGCCAAGCCGAACGTGTCTGCAAGCAGCCGCAGCAGTCGTTGCTGTGACGATGTCTCAGCGAGCTTGCGGCCAAGCGCCTCGCGCGCATTGGCGAGGGCATGTTCGATCAAATCTTTTTTCTCGCCGCGACGCGGCACGACAACGTCGATTTTGTACCCGCTCTTGGTGCCAAGCGCGTCGGCCAGCAATTCGCGGTCTTCGATGTCGTGCGAAATCAGAATCACACGCGGGCACGGCTTATCGTCATAGAACTGGGCGAGGAAAGCGCCCAGGATTTCGCCGGACGAAATCGACCGGTCGGCTTTGGGAAAGTAGGCGCGGTTACCCCAGTTCTGGCCAGCGCGGAAAAAGAACACCTCGACACAAGCGTAACCGCCCTGCTGATGCAGCGCGAAGACGTCAGCCTCCTCGACGCCCCGTGGGTTGACGCCTTGATGCGCTTGAATGGCTGACAGTGCCGCCAAGCGGTCCCGGTAAACGGCGGCGCGCTCGAAGTCGAGACTGGCCGAAGCCTTTTCCATCTCGCCGGCCAACTCGTCCTTGACCGCTTTGCTGCGACCGGAAAGAAATTCGTTCGCTTCGCGTACCAACCCGGCATATTCGCTGAATTCAACCTCTTGGGTGCATGGGGCCGAGCAGCGCTTGATCTGGTAGAGCAGACAGGGCCGCGTGCGGCTCTCAAAAAACGGATCGCTGCACGAACGGAGCAAGAAGGCGCGCTGGAGCGCGTTGATCGTGCGGTTGACGGCCCACACCGAAGCAAACGGCCCGTAATAGCGGCCGGCACGCGTGTGGGCGCCCCGGTGCTTGAGAATTTGCGGCGCCCAGTGATCCGACGTGACTAGAATATAGGGAAACGACTTGTCGTCGCGTAAGAGCACGTTGAAACGCGGCCGCAGACGCTTGATCAGATTGGCCTCAAGCAGCAGTGCTTCGGTTTCGGTGCGGGTGACCACGAATTCGAGCGCTCGCGTGGCAGCGATCATGCGTTCAATGCGGGTATCGAGGCCGGCTGGCCGCGTGTAGGCGCGAATGCGGTTGCGCACGTTTTTTGCCTTGCCGACATAAAGCACGTCGCCACGCCCATCGATCATGCGATAGACCCCGGGCTTCGCCGGCGCGTGTTGGACGCTTCGCAAGATCGCTTCGCGTCCGGCGGCAAACGAATGTTCGCCGCGATCTTCGAGGTTCATGAGGTTGGTTTCGTCGGCTGACGGAAGCGTTGCTTCTTCGTCCTCCTCGACAATCTCTGCCTCGATGTCTTTTTTTGGAACACTCATGCTGGCTAGCTTGCCGGAATGCGCTCACGCACAGCGCGGCGGCCGGGCAGCGGCGCCTGCCAAGTCCGCAACGGTTCGCCCTCGAAAGACTTTCTTAAGGCTAACAAATTCGCGCTACTTAGCGCTTCATCAAGGCTTAACTTAAACATCGCGATAAATCTTTCAATCAAAGGACATCTTTGTCCTGCGACACGCTTTCTTTTCGTTGCTGCTGCTTAGCGTTTCAAGCGTTGCGTTGGGAAGCTGGAAGCCGTCATGAGACCTGTTCTATGCACGGCCATGCTGCTGGCGATGACCGGCGTAGCTACAGCTGCGGATTATTTCGCGCCGTCACCGCTTGGTCCGTACAGTTGGATCGGCCCTTATATGGGTGCGACCGCGGGGTACCAATGGGGCTGGGTCAGCAACAGCCCGACGCAGCCTTCCGGTCTCGAGGGTGGTATTGAGGGCGGTTACAATTGGCAGCGCGGCAACTTCGTCTTCGGCGGTGAAGCGGATCTTAACCTCTCCACCGCAAGCGCCACGGTCGCACCGCTCGAATTCTCTACTCCTTGGTTCTCCACCGCGCGCGGCCGCGGCGGTGTGACTTTCGGGAATGTTCTCGTCTACGGCACCGCCGGCCTCGCCTTTGGCGATCTGCGGGCCGACGCCGCCGGCTTGAGCGAGACGCATGCCAATATCGGCTGGACGGCCGGAGCCGGCGTGGAGGTCGGCTTCACGCAGCGCTGGTCGGCAAAGGCCGAATGGCTCTACCTCGATTTGGCGGGCAGCAATTTTTCTGTCTCCGGCGTCAATAATGGGATCAGCGCCAATCTGCTTCGCTTCGGCGTCAATTACCGCTTTTGATTGTTCATCCCGCCGGTGGGATTTGCCAAAACGGTTGTGGTAATTGGAGCGTTGCAAAAGCTTCTGTCACCGGCTCCGGCTGTACTCGACATCATCATTCTGCCGGTATTAAAACATAATTAGTTATAATCTTGACGATGAGAAGTCGTTTCTCGCCGTATTATTGCCAACATAGAGACGCGGCCTGTGGCTCTCCTGCACTAGACCAAAAATACACCGCGAATACTATCCGAGAACCGACTGATGGAGGTTTCTCAGATGAAGCGTGTGTTGCTTGCGAGCGTTGGTCTGATTGCGTTGATTGGGGCAGCTGCAGCGGCTGATTTGCCGCCCGGACCCAATTACTACAAAGCGCCGGCGTACCTGCCGCCCCCCTACACCTGGAGCGGATTTTATATCGGCATTAATGGCGGCGGCGGCCTTGGCAGATCGAACTGGGACACTGTCGGCGGGTTCAACGTCAGCGGCGGTTTGGTCGGCGGCACCGTCGGCTACAACTATCAAGTTTCCCACGTGGTGTTTGGCGTCGAGGGCGACGTCGACTGGAGCGGCATTCAAGGGTCGACCGGCGGTACGTCCACCAGCAACTCCTGGCTCTCGACCGTGCGCGGACGCATTGGCTATGCGGCCGACCGCTTCATGCCCTACATCACCGGCGGCGGCGCGTTCGGCACCATCAACGCGTCAGCACCTGGTCTCGCTGGCGGCAGCGCGACCAACGCCGGCTGGACGCTCGGCGCCGGACTAGAGTTCGCGATTGCCGGCAACTGGACTGCCAAGGCGGAATATCTTTATGTCGACCTCGGCCGCTTCAATTGCGGCGTCGGCTGCGGCGCGCCAACCGACAACGTTTCGTTCAACACCAACTTGATCCGCGGCGGCGTCAACTATCGGTTCTAAAACTCAATAGAACGCCATAACGCGCAATGCAGCAAAAAGCCTCGAGACACCGTCTTGGGGCTTTTTGATTGTTGCGGCGAACAGATTTACTGCACGACGAGCGGCAGCAGCCTAAGCTGCAGGAGCGGTCGCCGCGAACGCCGGCACGCGCGCCGCGAAAGCATCGAGCCAGACGACCAAGCGCGGGTAGTCGCTCCGCCAATTCCCGCCGAAACGGAAGTCCCGGTACCCAAGCGCGCAAGCAAGCGCAATCTGACCGACATCCGGAAGAGCCGGTAGCGGATCGAGCATTGGAGGCGATTTCTCGATCGCCGCCAGAGCGCGCTGCACCTTGCCGGCCTGATGATCAAGCCATTTAGGCTCGTGTTTCTCCGGCGGGCGCCAGCGGCCTTCGTAAATTGCCAGGATCGATGCATCGAGGATGCCGTCGCACAACGCCTGCAGGCGTAGTGCGGCGAAACGCCGTTCCGGCTCGCCTGGGATAATTTTGCCGCCGCCGGCAAGGTGATCGAGATATTCAAGGATTACGCGTGAATCGTAATAGGCAATGCCGTCCTCGCCGATCAGCACCGGAATCTTGCCGAGCACATTTTGCTGCCGGACCGTGTCGCGCGGATCCATGGTATCCGCCGGTTCGAGCTTGACGTCGTTTAAACCGAGCACGGCAAGTGCGATCCGCACCTTGCGGGCAAAAGGGGAAGGCGTCGCGGAACGCAGGATCATCATGGCGACATCGTCGGAAGCACTCATCCATCTGTGGCGGGATGGGCGAAAACGTCCGCCTCGCCGCTACGCCATGCACAGCGCCGCTCTTTGTCGCCCTCAGTCAAGCATGATCGTTTGGAAATCCGGCTTGGCACGTTTCCCGGATCACGCTGCTAGCCAGTGATGACCAGATTAACCGCCTTCGGACCTTTGCCCTTCTTGTCGGGTTCGACATCAAAGCTGATACGCTGCCCCTCGATCAGCGACTTCAGCCCCGCGCGCTCAACGGCAGTGATGTGTACAAACACATCGCGTCCGCCGTCGTCGGGTTTGATAAACCCGTAGCCGCGCTCGCCGTTGAAAAATTTGACCGTACCGGCCATTGCCATCGAGCAACTCCCTTCCCCGTGGTTGCTTCGCCGCCGGCCCCCACGGCGCGACGGCTTGGCCGGACATCCACACAGGCAAGGTCTTTCGGCCGCAAGCGGCCTTAAGTCACTCCGCCGGCCCCCACAGGAGGCGGAACGTCTGCGCCAGCAACACTTCAGTTAGCCACATTTTGTGCCTGTGGAAAAGTGGGCGCGCTTACCCTTTGACCACTATCTGACCGGGCCGCCCCGGCCGGACCAGCCATTCAGTCCGGACAATGGCCTCCGGCGACAGCAATTTGCCAAGCGCGGACATAGACGTCCGCAGGTCCCGTTCGAGCGTGTGAGGCGGGTTGACCACAACGAGACCTGAGCCGATCAGCCCGGCGTTGGGGCGGGGAGCTCCGAGCAAAAGTTCAGCCCGCAGAATGTTCGACATCGCGGACCGGCGCAGTCTCCGGGCGAGCGCGTCCGGCACGGCGCGTTCTTTGATCGGGTACCAAAGCACGTAAACGCCGGAGGGCCATTTGCGGTATGCGGCGGCAAGCGCCTCCGGAAGACGGTCGAATTCGTCTGCGTCCTCAAATGGCGGATCAACGAGGATTAGTCCGCGGCGCTCCTTGGGCGGTATGTATGCGCCAAGCGCCGTCCAGCCGTCGATTGCCACGGCCTTGGCGTTGGCATGGCCGCGGAGGGCTTTCGCAAGCGACCTCGCGGCATCGGGCTCGACCTCGCACGCGACCATGCGGTCCTGCGGCCGCAGCAACGCCGCAGCGATGAGCGGAGACCCCGGATAGAAGCGGAGCGCACCGTCGGGATTAAGCGCTCTCACCACGTCGAGATACGCCGTCAACAAAGCCGGCGACTTGTTGCACGGCGCCCCCCACAGCCGCCCGATCCCGGCGCGCCACTCGCCGCTGCGGCTCGGCTCGGGCGCCAAAAGATCGTAACGGCCAGGACCGGCGTGGGTATCGATAAAGCGAAAGGGCGTCGGTTTTAGGCGCAGATGCGCCAGGATGCGCACCAGCACACTGTGCTTATGCACGTCGGCAAAATTGCCCGCATGAAAGGCGTGGCGATAATTCAGCGCGTCAACTCCCGCGCGTTGGCGGCATGATCAAATGATCACGGCGGCAACTCCGACGCGCGATCTCTCCACAGTCTCGGAACTTAAGCTCCTTCGACATGCAAATTCTGACTTCGGTCAACCGTTTTTTGTCGCAGCCAATCGCCATGCCGTCGGGCGTCAGTTCGGGATTAGCCTCGACGAACGCTTTTTCCACGCCGGCGGGGGTGACGCTGAGCGGCTCTTGCAGGTCGACATATTCAGGCGGGATTTTGACGACCGCGCGCGCCTTACGCACAAGGTCAAAATACGCGCGCGGAGCCAAGCCTGAGCAGGTGCCATGCTTGTCCCATTCGTTGAAAATAAGATGCGGGGCCGGCATTAGATCGAGCATGGAGGAAACAATGCCGCGGCCGAGCCGTGGAGCCGGTATTTGGCAAAATTCCGGAAAACCCCGATCGTATTGCGGCCAAAGACCGTGGACGACGAACGAATAAGATCGGACCCCGCATTGCAACGTGGGGGCCCGTTTGCCGCTACGCTCGCCCGTCGCTGCGCAAAACGACGGCGACCAAGACAGCGAGAGTACATAAAAATCGAACTGACCGGGCGCGTTCTGCCGCGCGTCCTGTGCCGACGCCGGCGCG
Source organism: Xanthobacteraceae bacterium (assembly GCA_030040825.1). GTDB lineage: Bacteria > Pseudomonadota > Alphaproteobacteria > Rhizobiales > Xanthobacteraceae > BOG-931. Next base: position 4,817 of record JASHSY010000055.1, on the reverse strand, counting down.
ATTGAAGAGACCACGAGCGCTGCCAACAACACGATACGAAGGATGACCTCGCTCATTCCGGGCCCTTTTCACCATAGCCGTGCCTTCGCAGGCTGGTTTTATTATATCCACGCACGGAACAAATCAAGAACTTACCAGTCCCGCCTCCCAACATTGCCAAATTTCCGCGGCTAAGTGACTTTGAGCTATATTGTTGCCGACGTGGCTTTGGTTCGGCGGAGGGGCTTTGCAATGAGACGGTTGACTATCCACTTCGCTGCGGCCTTCGCCCTCGCGTTGATGACGGTGGCGGCGGAAGCCCAAGTCGGTGTTAGCCCCCAGCAAACCCAGATAAACAACGCTGCCCGGCTCGGTCAAAGCGCTTCGAAGGCGTTTGACGATAAGAACGCTGCACCGAAGGCCAACGATAAAGCTTACAACGCGGCGCTGAAGAATTTGCCCGACAAACAATATGATCCCTGGCACGGCGTGCGGTGACGGTTGAGCGGAGCGCGTTTAGGGCCGGGCTGCGCGGCAGCGCGGCCCGTAAGCCGAGTTGCGATCATATCCAACGACGCAAAAATTAACGTCCCAGTCCATGCCGGCTGCGCCGGTGTCTTCGGCAATCGAATAGTAAATCGGACGGCGCGCCCCGTCGTTGATGAGAGCCATGCCGGCGCAAAAACGGCGGGGAATAGACTGCGCGGCCCACGGCAACAGCGCGGTTTCACGAATGTTCTCGATCCCGACGATTCGCAACTCGGAATTCCAAAAGCGTGCTTCCTTATCATGGAAGTCGCCCATGATGCGGTCGAGCGCCGCTGGCAGGTCGCATGCAGGCATGTCGCGTTCGTACCGTGGACCGGACAGCCAGAAATTCTTTTCCAGCAAGTTGGCCGCTTTCGCTTCGGACAATGATGCGGCACTTAATGCCAGCGAAAACAGGACGAACGCGATACAGGTTCTCATGGCGACAGCCCCCTACGGCCCCTTTTGTGCGCCTTGGGCATAACCGTGCCGCACCGATGTGTGCCGGTCAAGGGTGCGCAATCCGCAGCGATCCAGAGCGCACGGAAGATGAATCGCTTGAGACCTGGGCAGCGCGAAGATTTCTCAGTCCACAGAATTTTACCCCACGATCGCTGTTGATCACAGATTTTTTTGCGGCCGCGGCACCGAGCAAACTACCGGCATCATGGCAGCGCTCGTAAGCTACTCGCATCTGATTCGTGGAAAAAAAGCGCGGGCGCCGCGTGATCAACCGCGTTTGGCGCGTTCAGCTGTTTGGCCGGTATGAGTGTGTTGCACCGATCGCGGCCCAAGCCGCGAGGGTGAGTTGTTTGCAACATATTGCACACCTGCGTTCTGGGGGATGCAAAACCTCAAATCGTTTTGTTCAAGAGGGTGCCAAACCCTCAAGGGATCGGACATGGGCGAGGTACATAAACTTGTAACTTCAGAACCATCGTTCGGCCTTCAGGCCGCCGGACGCTTGATGACCAAGGTATTCGCACCGTGGGTCATGGATTTGGCATTGTTGATAGAAAGCGTTGAGCCGATCCGGCCGCCCGGTGCATTGCCAGACTGGCAGCCGGGGGCTGTCGTCCGGTTGCCGTTCTCGAAAAAAATCTGTTCCGACGGCAAAGCGGTTTGTAGCCAGGTGTTAATGGCGCTTGCGGACAGCGCCATGGTCATCGCCTGTTCGGCGGCATGGAACGGCTACCGGCCGATGAGTACGATCGACCAAACCACGCATTTCCTTCGGCCGGCCACCTTTGATGTTGTTGCCGACGCGCGGGTGGTGCGGATCGGCCGCAATACAAGTTTCGGCCGGGTAATGCTGCTGGGCGCGGCCGACAAACGTCCGGTTGGCATGGTCGCCAGCGCCTATTCGACCCAGTAAGGCGCTCCGCCGGGACAAGCGCATACCATCCGACAAACGCCCGGCTTTTCATTCGCCCGGCGACCTCCTAAGCTTACGACCAGGTTTTGGAATGGAGACGGCGATGGGTCGAAGACTTTTGGCCTGCTTGGCGGCAGTCGTCTTGCTGGCGTGCGCAGGGGGCGGTGCTTCGGCGGGTGCCATTATTGTCGGCCCCGGACCAGGCCTTACCGGTAACGATACCGGCGGCATCATCGCCTATACGCCCGATTTGGAGCATGGCGTGTTTCGCTCCATGGCGGTTGAGTGGTGTGCGCGTTGGGATCGGCTATCTCACGTGACCAGCGTCCATCGCAGATACGGCGATTACGTTGGCTTCGTTTGCATCGATCGGCCGCGCATGATCCACTGATTGCCGTCGGGGCCTAAGCCCAGTCGCCGACAACCGCTTGAACGAGGGCAAGTGCCGCCACGGCTGCGGTATCCGCGCGCAAGATGCGGGGGCCCAGAGAAAGCGGTACGACGTTCGGAAGCTTGAGCAGCGACGCGCGCTCGTCGTCGGCAAATCCACCTTCCGGTCCGATCAGCACTGCGAGTGGCCCACGAACCAAACCGCTCAGCGCGTCGACCGGATTGGCTACTTCGGCATTTTCATCGCAAAAAACGATCCGGCGCCGCGAGTCCCAAGTGGCAATCAGTTGCGCCAGTGGTAGCGGCTCGCCGATGCCAGGCAACGCAAGAATGCCGCATTGCTGCGCGGCTTCGATAGCGTTTGCGCGCACGCGCGCAACATTCACGCGCGTAACCTGGCCATGGCGCGTCAGTACCGGCTGTAGCCGGGATGCTCCCATCTCGACCGCCTTCTGCATCATGTAATCGAGGCGGGCAGCCTTAAGTGGCGCGAACAGGTAATGGAGGTCGGCGGTTGCGGTTTGGGCACGGGTCCTAACCTCTACCGCCAAGGTGGCGCCACGGCGGAGAAGGGTCAGCACCGCGCTCCATTCCCCATCGCGACCATTGAAGACAAGGACCCGGTCGCCGGTGGCTTGCCGCAGAACGTTGCCAAGATAGTGGCTTTGGGCCGGATCAAGAGCGACATGCGCCCCTGGCGCCAGAGGCGCCTCGACGAACAGCCGGGGGCTGCGGAAATCGTGTTGCGGCATGGAAAAGTGAACAAAAACAGTGTTGCGGATGCAAGGGGGTTGTGTATCACCTTGCCCAAGCGCTTCAACATCGCCGCCCATATCGAGGCAGGTCTGCCGCAAGGTCGCCGAAATCGACGCGCTTTTAGCGGCCAGGAAACCTAAACCATGGCATCGCGCGAACCGGGAAAGGCAGTTGGCGTGAGGGGGATCGCAGCCGCAGCATTAGCCGGCGTGGCCATTGCTATCGTGTCATCCTCCTCAGCTTTGGCTCAAATGCCTGCCCAATGCGCCAAGTTCCCACAACTCAGGGACGCTGCTCAGCAGAAAGCCCTCGCCGTGCGCACGGCGATCTCGCACCATGTCGACCGCAAGGAGATTTGCGCTTTAGTGATACGGTTTTATGCGGCGGAAGCAAGCGTGGTGAAGTTCCTCGAGGACAACAAGAACTGGTGCGGGATTCCTGAACAGGCGATTACGATGGCGAAGACCAATCACGAGCAGACGCTAAAATTCCGCACCGCCGCCTGTACCGAAGGGCCGGCTGCGAAGCCGCGCGCGCCCTCGCTCAGCGACGCGATTGGCACACCGTCGGTTGATACCAGCGCCAACACCAAAACTGGCCACGGCACACTCGACTCGCTCAACGGTAATCCGCTGGCAAAATGAGCGCGGCGGCGGGCCCGTACCGTCGATTTGAAATTCGTATCGGTGGCGGCAAGCTTGGTCGGTAATTTCGAAACGAAAAGTGGCACAATATCCTAGAGGTGCTTGTGCCCTTTGTTTTCGAAGTTCGTGTTAGAGGGTGCCGCGATGTATCACGAATTTCGACCAGGCACTGTTTCGGTCGCGGACGCGACCGGCAATTGGGTCGACTCGCTCGCACCAGTCTGGTCTCGTCCGTATTTGCGCCTGGCGCGGCTCGATCGCCCAATCGGTTCGTGGCTTCTGCTGTTGCCCTGCTGGTGGTCGGCCGCGCTGGCCGCCGTTGTGGCGCATAGAGCGGCACCGAGCCTCGTTCATCTTGCATTGTTTTTTATAGGTGCATTCGCCATGCGGGGAGCCGGTTGCACCTGGAACGATATCGTCGACCGCGACCTCGATCGCAGCGTCGAACGCACGCGCTCACGGCCGATACCTTCCGGTCAGGTCGGCGTATTGCAGGCCAGTCTGTTTCTCGTGTTGCAGGCTCTGGTTGGCCTAGCCGTGCTGCTTTCATTCAACGCCTTCACCATCCTCGTCGGCCTTTGTTCGCTCGCGATCGTGGCGATCTATCCGTTCATGAAGCGCATCACCTATTGGCCACAGATCGTACTTGGCCTGGCGTTCTCCTGGGGCGCACTTATGGGCTGGGCGGCGGCATTCGGTCGGCTCGATGCACCGGCATTGCTCCTTTACGCCGGCTCGATCTCCTGGGTGATCGGTTACGATACGATCTACGCCCATCAGGACCGCGACGACGATGCTCTGATCGGCATCAAATCGACGGCGCTTTTGTTCGGCGAACGCACCAAGCCGATGCTCGTCTTATTCTATGGAATTGCCGTCATTTTCCTCGGAGCGGCCGGGTTCACCGCCGGAGCTGGCGTTATCTTTTGGCTGTTCCTGGTCGCATTCGCCGGGCATTTGGCCTGGCAGATCGTGCGGCTCGATACAACCGACCCAGACCGCTGCCTGGCATTGTTCAAGTCCAACCGGGACGCCGGCCTGATCCTGTTCGCCGGTTTGCTGCTCGATGCGGCGATACGAGCGCTTGCCTAGACCGACTTAATTCCGGGCGATAATTTCGCGTTCTCCGCGATACATCGCCGGCG
>JASHSY010000001.1 GCA_030040825.1 Xanthobacteraceae bacterium | reverse complement strand
GTGTTTTTTGCGCTTTACCTTGAAGAGCGTATTGCGGCCGCAGCGTTTGCCTTCGCCCTTGCCGTCACTATCAAGCTGTTTCCGCTGGTTCTCGCGATTTTGCCGTTCATGCGGCGCGACTGGAAATTTATGGCCTGGGCGGCCGTGTGGGGCGTCGTTTTGCTGATCGGGCTGCCGCTGATTTTTCTCGGGCCGACGGCGACACTTGATCTCTATCGGGTGATGTTCAGCGACCATCTGGCCGGCATCGTCAGCGGATCGATGTCGCCGCAAATCGCAGCGCAAGTGTCCCCTGGAGCGAATTCAAGCATCGGGGTCGGTGCGGTCGCCGCGCGTATCGCCGCCGGGACTGCGTTTTACTCGACGCCGTTGCCACATTGGGCGTCGGCGCTTCAGTTCTTGTTCAATGTCGCCGTGGTCGTGACGGTTGTTGTGCTCGGTCGCGGCGGCTTTTGGGCTTGGCCTGGCGCACAGCCGGCCGCCAGCTATCCGCTGCTGGTCGCCGGTGCGGTCCTATTCGCGGCGATCCCGCTGATGATCTCGTTTGCCGGCCCGCAATACGTCACGTCGGCCGTGCCGCTGATCGGCGTCCTGATCATCGAGGCGTGGCGCCGCGCGGGCGAGGAGGTCGTCAACGGCGTCATGATCGGCTGGTCGGTCATTGCCTGGCTGTCGATGATTGCGCTCGATATGCCGTGGAATTGGCTCAAGCTTATCGGGCCGATGACCTGGGCTCTGCTGCTATTGGCGCCAACGAGTCTCGCCCTGATTGGGCAACTCTCCCGTGGCTACGGTGCAGTCTCGGATCCGGCCACGGCGGCCGGTTCGCGGTTTAGTTAGCTTTTCCGACGGCCAGACCGGGCTGCTTGCTGGCGCTACCGGCCCTGTGCCATAGGAGTCGCGGACGCCGAGGATCGTCGAGCGGGGTCGGAGAATGTCAGAAGTCTCGGGCCTTATGCGCGGCAAGCGTGGCCTGATCATCGGGGTCGCCAATCAACGCTCGCTCGCCTGGGGCATCGCGAAATCCTGTCGCGCGCACGGCGCGGAACTGGCTTTCACCTATCAGGGCGACTCGCTGAAAAAGCGCGTCGAGCCGCTGGCGCAAGAAGTCGGCGGCATTGTCGTCGGCCATTGCGACGTCACCGAACCGGCTACGATCGATGCGGTATTCGCCAAGGTGCAATCGGCCTGGGGTACCATCGATTTCCTCGTTCACGCGATTGCCTTTTCAGATCGGGGCCAACTCGATGGACGCTACGTCGATACGACCGAGGACAACTTCACCAAGACCATGCTGGTGAGCTGCTATTCGTTCACTTCGATTGCGCAACGCGCCGAGAAGCTGATGCCGAATGGCGGCTCCATGCTGACGCTGACCTATTACGGCGCAGAGAAATGGATGCCGCATTATAACGTCATGGGCGTTGCCAAGGCCGCGCTCGAAGCGTCGGTCTGGTATCTCGCGGCCGATCTCGGCGTGAAGAACATCCGCGTCAACGCCATTTCCTCCGGGCCGATTAAAACCTTGGCCGCCGCCGGCATTGCCGACTTGCGCTACATCTTCAAGTGGAACGAGTACAACGCGCCGCTCCGGCGTAATGTGACGATTGAAGACGTCGGCGAGGCGGCGGCTTATCTGCTCTCCGACATGTCGCGCGGCGTCACCGGCGAGGTGCATCACGTCGATGCCGGCTACCACATCGTCGGCATGAAGCATCCGGATGCACCGGATTTGGGCGTCAATAGCAGAGAGTCTTAATTTTCCGAGTTCGCGGCCCCATCGAGTGGCAATATTGCTGCTGTTGCGGGCTGCGCGAGCGTCGGCATTGCGATCAGCCGACAGAATTTGTTGGCTTAATTTCGAAACAGCCTGGCGAAATATTCAATAGCGTTTGACCACCGGCTCTCAATTGTGTCCGGAACAAGAATGCCTATGAAGGGCAATAAAAATCCTAGCGAGAGGAAAAACAAGCCGAGTAGCACACCTAAGTTCACGATATCCGATGTGTCGGCCGATCCCATTTGAATTATGCTGGCGTACACAAACGCCGAGTAAAAGCAAAGTATCGCGCTCACACATAGAATGAGGAACTTTTTAGGCCGTCCTACGCGCCTACCAATAAGGAGGCCGATGCGATATCCGACCATCATTCCAATCGCTGGTATGAGCCGAAACATTGAGTGTGTGGGAGGAATAGAAAATCCGTAACTCAGAACAAGTCCGACGACGCCAAATACAATGGTCAGCAAGACATTCATTATTTTGCGGAGCCAACAACGATGCGTCACTGGTAAAGATAGACCTCCAGTTTTTCGTGATCAAGGACAACCAGATCGGCACATTTTGCAGCTTTTCCGCCGCCGTTTCATTGCGCCAGGTCGTGCTAAATCGTGAGGAAGGTCTGTTCACTGCGAAAATTCAGCAATGCATACCCCAATCGATGCAATCAATCGCTGCACGGCATACTGCATAATGTTTTATTTGGACCCACCGCGACATTTTTCTCTGGCCGGCAGAATTTGGTCGCTGCCGGGGCGAAGTGGACATTGAGCAAGCCGCACCATTGGCGCAGGTGGCCTTATTCGAGATTGAAAAGCGACCGTTAAAACGGCAGCGGCCGGACTTGCGTCCAGCCGCTGTCACGAAACACCGCTCAAGGCGCCTCGCGAAAAATCCAAAGAAGTAGACGGTGCGGCCTCGATGCGAGGCGCGCGAGCGTCCTTACTTCTTCATCTTCTTCTTTTTCTTCGGCTTGCTGGCCATGGGTTACTTCCTTCTAAGCGTGATGAACGTACGGCAGGGATGAATTCAAGCTACGCGGGCGTGTCTCGGTCATTCTGCCCCCGCCCCTTACCGCCAGAAAGATGCCATAGGAGAGCTCCAACCGCAATATGGACGTGGCAAATAGTCCTGATTTTTCCGTAGCTTAATGGTTATTCAGCTTTCCATTAATCGGCATTCAGCCACATGAATGCGGCATGAACGCCATCAAAGGACAGCCGCCGAATGAGCCCGCATTGAATGGACCGGCCTTAGCCGCCGCGATTTGACCGGCTGGACCCTGCGGGCTACCTAACCCTCGCGTCTTGCTGAAAGAAATCGGCGTTACCGCGCGCTGCCAAACGCGCCAGACTTTTTCAACGATGTCATTCAATACGTTCGGGCATTCCTTCCGCGTGACGACCTTCGGCGAAAGCCATGGGGCGGCAATCGGATGCGTGGTTGATGGCTGTCCGCCACGCATCGCGTTGACCGAGGCCGACATCCAGCCCTATCTCGACCGGCGGCGGCCCGGCCAGTCACGCTTCACCACCCAGCGGCAGGAGCCGGACACGGTCAAGATCCTTTCCGGCGTGTTTGCCGACGAAGCCAGCGGTCAGCAGGTCACCACCGGCACGCCGATTGCGCTCCTGATTGAGAATATCGACCAGCGCACCAAGGATTACGCCGACGTCAAAGACAAATATCGGCCGGGCCACGCCGACTATACCTACGACGTCAAATACGGGCTGCGCGATTATCGCGGCGGCGGCCGCCAATCCGCGCGCGAAACGGCGATGCGGGTCGCCGCCGGTGCGATTGCGCGCAAGATCGTGCCCGGCATGCAGGTGCGCGGCGCTCTCGTCCAGATCGGTAAAGAAAGCATCGACCGCGCCCGCTGGGATTGGGCCGAGGTCGAGCGCAATCCGTTCTTTTGCCCCGACGCGCAGGCCGCCACCCGTTTCGCCGAATATCTGGATGCTGTGCGCAAGCGCGGGTCTTCGATCGGCGCGGTCATCGAAATCGTGGCCGACGGTGTGCCACCGGGGCTCGGCGCGCCGATCTATGGCAAGCTCGACGCCGATCTCGCAGCGGCACTGATGAGTATCAACGCAGTCAAGGGCGTTGAGA
>JASHSY010000009.1 GCA_030040825.1 Xanthobacteraceae bacterium | reverse complement strand
TACTCACATTTCGTCTCGGTCGAGGCCGCGCTGGCGCTGGTGCTCGGCGCCAATCTCGGTAGCGCGATCAATCCGCTGATCGAAGGCGGCGTCGGCGGCAACCCGGCCAGTCGTCGCCTGCCGCTCGGCAACCTGATCAATCGGCTGGTCGGCATATTGATCGTGTTCCCCTTCGTGCCGGCGCTGGCGCGCGAATTGCCGGCCTGGCAGCCCGATGCCGCCAAGATGACGGCCGAATTCCACATGCTGTTCAATGTTGTGCTGGCGCTGATTTTCATCGGACCGCTCGATGCGATGGCATGGCTCTTGGCGCGCATTCTGCCGGACCGGCCGCGGCCGGCCGATCCGTCGATGCCGCGTTACCTTGACGAATCCCTGCTGGAGACTCCGCCGGTCGCGCTGGCCAATGCTGCGCGAGAGACATTGCGCATGGGCGACATGGTCGAGACCATGCTGCGCGACATTATGACTGCGTTGTTAAACAACGACCGCAAGACTGTCGGTGACGTGTCGAAAATGGACAATGCCGTCGACCGCCTGGACGATGCAATCAAGCTCTACATCACCAAATTGACCCGCGGCAGCCTCGACGAACGTGAGGGTCGCCGCGCCATGGAGATCGTGTCCTTCACCATCAATCTGGAACATATCGGCGACATCATCGACAAGAATTTGTGCGAGCTGGCGACCAAGAAGATCAAACGGCGTTTGCAGTTCTCACCGGAAGGCGCGGCTGAACTTTCGGCATTTCACAAGCGGGTCTGCGAAAGCCTGCAGCAGGCGTTCGGCGTGTTCATGACGGGCGACGTCGAGGCCGCCCGCCGGCTGCTGCGCGAGAAAGCCGCGTTGCGCAAAGCCGAGCTTGACGCCGCCGACCGGCATTTCGAGCGGCTGCGCGAAGGCCGGCCGGAAAGCCTCGAGACAACGTCGTTGCATCTCGACGTCTTAAACGACTTGAAGCGCGTGCACTCGCATATTTGCTCGGTGGCCTATCCGGTGCTGGAAGCGGCCGGTGACTTGCCGGCGCGCGAAGTTCCCAGCAGCGAGGCCGCGACCGACGGGCTCACCTATCAGCCGAAGCTACCGTGATTCGGTAGGCGACGAGTCGTTAAGCCGCGTGCTCCTTGTGCGCGCCGGCGAAAGCCGGCGCCACTTCGGCCATGAAGCGCGCCATCTCGTCCTTCACCTGGCCGTGCGGCTTTAGGCCGACGTTGAAGTAGAGGATGACCTCTTCAAATCCGGCCGCTTCGACTTTCTTCAGCGTGTCGGCGATGCGCGTCGGCGAACCGATCAGCACCGAGTTTTCCGTCAAATCCTCCGGCCGGACTTTTTGGAGCCGCTCGACCATGCCGATGAAGTAACGATAGCTCGGTGGCGCGGTTTTCGGATCGCCCGGGAAAGCCGGGATCACGCACTCCCTGTAGTAGCGAATCTGGCGCGCGCGCTGCGCGTCCTCCTGAGCCTTATTATCGGCAAAATGCGTGAAGTAGCTGCACATCAGGCGCCCAGGCTTGGTCCCGAACTGCGCGCAGCTCTGCTGATAAAGGTCGGCAACCTCTCTGAGCCCACCGTAGCTGATTGCCGCCGCAAACGGCGCCACGATCAGGCCGCAGCCGAGTCGAGCCGCCAGTTCGATCGACGGCTTGGAGAACGACCCGACATAAGTCGGGATCGGCTGCTGCACCGGCTTGGGCGTGATGCGGACGTCGTCGAACGAATAATGCTTGCCGTGATGCGAAATGCGTCCCTCCGCCTGCCAGAGCCGCCGCACCAGCTCCAGTCCTTCCTCGAAGATTCCCTGATTGTCGGCGAATGAAACGTGGAACGGCAGATATTCGCGCTCGTCGTAGCCGCGCCCGCAGGCAAAATCGACCCGGCCGTTGGAAAGAAGGTCGAGCGTCGCCCATTGCTCGGCGACCCGGATCGGATGATGCAGCGGCAGCACAGTCACCGCCGGCGCCAGGCGGATGTGCTTGGTATTGGCGGCGACGTAGCTGAGCACGAGGTCCGGGCAGGACAACACGCCGAGCGAATTGAAATGATGCTCGCCGATCCAGGCCGAGTGCATGCCGAGCGTCTCGGCATAAAGCGCCTCGGCTGTGATGTCGGCGATGAACTGGTTCGAAGAGCGCGTGTTGTTGTCGTAGTGATTGTCGCTCAGCGTGAAATAGCCGAAGTCCATCGCGTCCTCCCCGATTACCGGTCGACGTTATTGGCGGCACAATACTTGTAGATACAACTATTGTAAATGCAACAAATCAGGCTAAAATAGCGGGATGACGACCGCCAAGCTCAATCTGGATAACTATCTGCCGTACCTGGTGAACCGGGTCGGCACCAGCATTGCCGAGCAATTCGGCGCCGAGGCGCTCGCTCCCTATGGGCTGAGCATTGCGATGTGGCGCGTCATGGCGGTACTGGCCAGCACCGGCGCGCAGCGACAAATCGATCTTGCGGCGTTGACCAGCATCGAAGTGTCCACCTTGTCGCGCATCGTGACGCGGATGGTGCGCATGGGCGTGGTGTCGCGCACGCGCTCCACCAGCAGCACGCGCGAAGTGGTGGTGAAGCTCACTGCCAAGGGGAACGGCCAGGTCGAACGCCTCATCCCCATCGCACATGACTATGAATCCGTCGCTACTGCCGGCTTACCGGCTGACGACGTGGCCGTGCTCAAACGCTGCCTGCGCCGCGTCTACGCCAATATGCGAAACCGTCAGGTGACGGCTGTCGCGGCCGCATAGAGCACAGCGCGCGTTGCTGTGCCGGAATGTCGCTTTCCTTCGCTCGGCGGCTCGCCTACCCTTTTGCAACTACGATCATCGCCAGCCGAGATCGTTCGGGGAAAAACATGGCCAGCGACGACGTCCCGGTTTCGCGTCTGCTCGACGAACGCGGGTTGAGTGCATTCCAGATCCGGGTGCTGATCTGGTCGATCCTGATTGCCCTGATCGACGGCTATGATATCGGCGCCATCGCCTTTGCCGCGCCGCATCTGATCGGCGATTGGCATGTGCATCCCGCCGACCTCAAATGGGTACTGACCGCCAGCAATATCGGCGTTCTGTTCGGCTCGCAGCTTTTCGGCTGGGTCGGCGACCGCTACGGCCGCAAGACCGCGCTGATTTGCTGCAATCTGTTTTTCGGGGTTTTCACCTTCGCCGCCGCCTATTCGACCAATCTCACCGAGTTGTTCTGGCTGCGCACCATAGCCGGACTCGGCATCGGCGGTATCATCCCGAATGTCGTCGCGATCAATGCCGAATCGGCGCCGCGCAATCTGCGTGCGACGCTGGCGATTATTGCCGCCGGCACCGTGCCGATGGGCGGCGCGCTCGCCGGCTTTGTCAGCGCGGGCTTCGTTGGCAAATATGGCTGGCCGGTCCTGTTCTACGTCGGCGGCATTGTGCCGATCGTGGCTGGGCTCGCCGCGCTTGCCGGTCTGCCCGAATCGATCAAATACATGGCGTTGCACGAAAGCCAACGCGCGCGGATGGAAAAGTTGATCGCGGCGTTGCGTCCCGATCTGAAGGTAGCGGCTAACGCCCGCTTCATCATCGAGGATGAACGGCAATCGCCATCGTCCAACCCGATTTATCTGTTCGGCAACGGGCTATGGTTGATTACGCCGCTGGCCTGGCTGTTGTTCGTGTTCAATCTGATGGGCTATTTCTTCCTGATCAGCTGGACGCCGACGCTGATGGCGGCGGCGAAAGTGCCGCAGACCACGGCGGCGCTCGCCGGCGCACTCCTCCAGGTCGGCGGTACGGTCGGCGCGCTGGTGCTGTGCTGGTGGTTGCAGAAAAGCCGCTTCCTCGCCATCGCCATCCTGTTCGTGGTGGCGGTGCCGGTGGTCGGCTCGATCGGCTATTGGGGAACCAGTTCGGCCGCAGCCCTCCTCGCTTCGACTTTCTGCGCGGGCTTCCTGGTGCTCGGCATCCAGACCGGCATCAACGTGGTCGGCGCCATGATCTATCCGACCTCGCTACGCGCCAACGGCTCAGGCTGGGAATTGGGCATCGGCCGTTTCGGCTCGATCGCCGGGCCGGTCATCGGCGGGCTTTTGGTCGGATTGCCGCTGGAAATCCTGTACGCCTATTCGGCGCTGCCGTTTGCGGCCGGCGCAATCGTCTGCTTCGCCGTCTATTTCCTCAACAACGCGCGGCTGCGCGCGCGTCCGGAATTGGCTCAGGCGCAGTGAAATCCCCGTCATCCTGAGGTGCGAGCGAAGCGAGCCTCGAAGGATGCGGGCCGCCCTTCGAGGCCCGGCTTTGCCGGGCACCTCAGGGTGACGGCAATTCAAAACGGCTCGTAATCGCGCAGCGCCGGGATCACCTGTTCGCCGAACAGACGGATCGAGCGCATCAGTTCGGGCTCCGGCAGATCGGCAAAATTGAATTCGCCCATGATGGTGTTGAACAGGCCCGCTTGCGCGGCGGCGCGGATTTTCGCCGCCACCGTTTCCGGCGAACCGATGAACACGAGGTCGTGCTTGAGCAGATAATCGGGGTTGAACACGTTCTGCATGATCTCCGACGCGCCCGGCTCGCCGCGGCCGATGAACATTTTGGCGAAAATCGCCACCCGTTCCTCGAAACTTTCACCCGCTTTCGCCTGCGGCAGGAAACCCTCATAGGCGCGGCTGGCGCGGAATAGGGCGGTATCGAGCGCTTTGGCGTCGCTCTCATCGACATAGATCACCGTGCTGTAGGCGATGTTTGGCCGGCACGGCCAGCCGGCCGTCTGCCAATCGGCCAGGAACTTCCGGTAGCGCGGCGCGGCGTCGGCGCGCGGGTAAACCAAAAAGTAGCCGGGATTGATGCCGCGCCTGGCGCAGAATTCCAGCGTCTGCGGATCGCGGCTCATCATCCACAGCGGCGGATGCGGCCGCTGCAACGGCCGCACCGAGATTTCGGCATTGTCGGTGTGAAACTCCTGACCGTGAAACGAAAACGGCTGGGTGTCGCCGAATGCCGCGCACAAATAATCGACGAATTCCAATGTTGGCGATTTGCGTTGGGCATAATCGAGACCAAATGGCCGGAAGTAATCGGGATTGATACCGGGAACCAGGCCAAGCTCCATACGGCCGCCCAGCATCTGGTCGACAATGGCAATTTCCTCGGCGAGCCGCAGCGGATGGTAGAGCGGCACTATGTAGCCCATCGGCCCGATGCGCAGCCGCCTGGTGCGGGCGCCGGCGCCGACCGCGTATAGGCTCGGCGACGACATCCAGCTTTCGTCGGGACGGAAATGATGTTCGACGCAGAAGGCGTGGTCGAAGCCGGTTTCGTCGCATAGCGAGAGTTCGCGCCACAGCTGCTCGTAGCGCTGGTGCGGCGTCATGCCCGGCTTTGCCCAGATGTGGGAGAAATGCGAAAACTTCATTGGCTCAGCGCGACAGGCATTTGAGCCCGGCCGCCGGCAGATCGGGCGGCAGGAAATAAAACGGATTTGGCAGCTTGAAGCATTTCTCGGCGTGATCGTTGCCCGGATCGCCGATCAAGTCGCTGTATTGGTCGCCGAGATTGGCGATGATTTTGTAGTTTTGTTCGATGTCCTTGCGGATATCGGTCTTATAGCCCGAAACAAAACCGGGGCTGGCCGTCGGCCGCAGATAAAGGCGCTCCCAGCCGTCGTAACCCTGCTTGCGCAAATTGTCTTCCGTTGCGGCGCGCATGCCCGGCTCGTCGCGGCGGCCGGTGACGAAGAAGACCGCGACCTTGCCGCCGTTGCGGTCGCTCAATGTCTTCACCATGCGAAAGAAGTCGAGCGTGGGCGAAAGCGCGATCGCGCGCGCGCTGAGAAACCAGTCGCGCCAGCCGCAAGCGATTTTCGCGCCGAGGTCGCACGATCCGTCGGCGAAATAAGCGAAATGGTCGTGATAGATGGCCTCCCAATTGGACAGCGACGTCTCGTCGATATCCAGCACCACCGCGGCGTTATCGACCTGCGGCGCGCGCTGGCGCACCCAATCGTCCGCCTGAGCCACCGCCGCAGCAACGTCTTTCATATAGTCCGTGCAGCGATAGGCAACCAATTGCTGCGCCAGTTGGCCGATATTGATCGGCCAGTTGGTGTCGAGCGCCCGCTGGGCGGGCGGATTTTGGCAGCCGGACGCTTCGTCGGCGCGAACGGGCCAGCTTGCGACTGACACAGCAATCGCGATCGCGGCAGCGACGCCCCATCCTGTTGCGCGCAAGGTTGTCATAATCACTGCCGACGGTGCCGTGGAGAGAATCGTATTTAACCTCCAACGCGCGATCAAACCATCATTTTTTGGGGAGCCGCTTGCGGTCATCACATCGTCGTATCCACAGCTAAAAACGCGACCCACCGCCGTTCCGTTTGATCGAAGTTTTCGGCCAACACGCCGCTGCGCGAAACGTCAGGCATCTCGCCAAATGCTGGATCTTGGCATCATCCTGATCGCCCCGATCCACAATCGGAGATCGGCCGTTCGCCGGCGAAACCTCGGTAGCCGAAACTGGTTTAACCATACATATGCGTCTATGTGTCTTTCCACACGTCGAGGAATAACGGGTGACAAATCACGCGCGGTCCATTACACAGTGCGCCTCGAAGCAGAGGAGATAACACTCCCGACATACGCATTGCAGCGGGAGAGACCGGCTCCGAGCCGGCGCCGAAGGAGCAACCGCCCCGGAAACTCTCAGGCACACGAACCGCGCAATGAACATAGACTCTGGAAAGAGGCGCGTCTCTCCTGACGGAGA
>JASHSY010000054.1 GCA_030040825.1 Xanthobacteraceae bacterium | reverse complement strand
GTGACCGGCGATCCGAGCCAGGTCGATCTGCCGCCGGGACAGACCTCTGGCCTCGCCGAAGCGGTGCGGCTCCTGCAAGGCATCGAAGGAATAGCGCATGTCACTTTCACCGCGGCCGACGTAATCCGACACGAACTCGTCGCGCGCATCGTCGAGGCGTATGACAGGGCAGCAGCAAAACGCGAGCGACCGTAAATGGCGCGAGGGCCCCGCAGGACAAAGGCCGTGCTGACCATCGATGTGCTGGTTGAATCCGGCCTCTGGAAAAAAGCGCGTGGTGTCCGGCCAGCGATACGGCGCGCCGTCGCCAAAGCCGCCGCCACGCTGTCAACACCGCGCGCGGAGCTTGCTATCGTGCTGACCGATGATTCGGCGATCCGTCTGCTCAACCGCGCCTGGCGTGGAA
This sequence comes from Xanthobacteraceae bacterium, assembly GCA_030040825.1. Lineage (GTDB taxonomy): Bacteria > Pseudomonadota > Alphaproteobacteria > Rhizobiales > Xanthobacteraceae > BOG-931. Next base: position 7,978 of record JASHSY010000054.1, on the reverse strand, counting down.
TCGATGCGGCAACGAATGTCCTTTCATTCCCGGCCCCGCGCGTCAGCGCGGAAACGGCGCTGATCGGTGACATCGTGCTCGCTTACGAAACCATCGCCCAGGAAGCGCGCGACGAAAAAAAGCCGTTCGCTCATCATGTCGCCCATCTTGTCGTGCACGGCTTCCTGCACCTGTTGGGCTACGACCACGAACGCAGAAAAGACGCGCAAGCGATGGAACGGACGGAGCGTAACATTCTCCGGCGGCTTGCCATTCCCGACCCTTATCGCTCGTGAGGATGTCGGCAAACATGGCGCAAGCGTCCAAACCCGGCGAGCCGCACGAGACCGACCCGCACAGTCTTCCGATGGTGCTGCCGCAAGCCGCCGAATTGCAGGAGGGATGGTTCGCCCGCGTCCTGCGCATCCTGTTCGGCTGGAGGGTCGCGGCCACACGCGCGGATCTTGAGCTTGTTCTCACCGCCGAGCAACCGGAGTCCGGCTTTTCGCCAGCCGAAGCGGCGATGCTCAAGAACATTCTCGGCCTGCGCGAGTGCCGGATCGCCGGCATCATGGTGCCACGCGCCGACATCGTCGCCGTACACCAGGAAATCACGCTCGGCGAGTTGATCATGGTATTCGCCGGCGCCGGCCACTCACGCCTCGTCGTCTACAACGACACGCTCGATGATCCGGCCGGGATGGTTCATATCCGCGATCTGGTTGCGTTCATGGCGGCGCGCGCGGCGATCGACCCACCGTCGATGGCCGTCAAGAGGTTGCCTGCGGCCGATCTCGATCTTGGCAAGATCGACCTGTCGATGCCACTCGCGGCAGCCAAAATCGTTCGGGAATTACTTTACGCGCCGCCGTCCATGCCGGCGCTCGATCTTCTCGCCAAGATGCAGGCAACGCGCATTCACCTCGCTTTAGTGATCGACGAATACGGCGGCAGCGACGGCCTCGTCTCGATCGAGGACCTCGTTGAGCTGATCGTCGGCGATATCGCCGACGAGCATGACGAAGCTGAGACGGCGATGGTGACCCGCCAAAATGACGGTTCGTTCCTCGCCGTCGGCCGCGCCAGCCTCGACGATGTGCGCGCGGTGATCGGCGACGAATTTGACGTCGGCGGCGCCGCGCAGGAGGTCGATACGCTCGGCGGTTATCTGGTCATGCGCGCGGGTCACGTCCCGGTGCGCGGCGAACTCGTACCCGGCCCCGGCGCCTTCGAGGCGGAAGTACTCGATGCCGATCCACGCCGGGTGAAACGTGTGAAGATCTATCGCAGCAAAGACCGCCGCCCAAGCGCGCCGCGCGAGCTGCCAACGCTGGTCCGGCCGGCGGCACCGCGTCCGGCGCCGCCGCGCGAGGAAACGCCGCGGCCAAGTCCAAACGGTCAGCCGCTGCCGTGAAGCCGACGGCGCTGATTCATGCCATCGTCTTGTCTTTCGGTTGGCGGCGCCGGCTCATCGCGTTTGTCGCCGGCGTGCTGTCGGCGCTGGCCATGGCGCCGATCAACCTTTGGCCGGCTCTGTTTCTGACCTTTCCGGTCCTGATCTGGCTGATCGACAGCGCCGGCAGCGGCAGCGGCCGCTGGCGCCGCGTGACCGGGGCCGCGATCGTTGGCTGGTGGTTCGGCTTCGGTTATTTTTTGGCCGGGCTTTATTGGATCGGCTTTGCCTTCCTGGTCGATGCGCCGACTTTTGGCTGGCTGTTGCCGTTTGCCGTCATCGGATTGCCGGCCGGGCTCGCAATCTTTTTCGGCCTTGGCGCGGCGCTGGCGCGGCTCATGTGGATGCGCGGCAGCATGCGTATCCTGGCGCTGGCGGCGGCGCTCACCGTGACCGAATGGCTACGCGGTCACATCCTCACTGGCTTTCCGTGGAATGCGCTCGGCTATGCGCTCACCTCGCCGCTGGCGCTGGCGCAAACTGCATCCATCATTGGTATTTGGGGCCTTACCTTCATCGCGGTCGCGGCGTTCGCCAGCCCCGCGACGCTCACCGACGATCGCTCGGAAACGCGGATACGTTGGCTGCCGCTCGCGCTCAGCGTTGCGGTGCTTACCGGCCTCGGCGCCTTTGGCATTGCGCGGCTTGCGCGTACGCCCACGCGGTTTGTCGACAAGGTGCATCTGCGCATCATGCAGCCGAACCTGCAGCAGGACGTGCGATTCAACTACGCCGCCAAACAACAAGTTCTCGATCGCTATCTCGCACTTTCCGACCGCGCCTCCGGCCCGCAATCGCTCGGTGTGCGCGATGCGACGCATCTGATCTGGCCGGAATCGGCCTTTCCGTTTTTCCTGACCCGCGAACCCGACGCGCTGGCGCAAATCGCGCGGTTGTTGCACGGCAATACTGTGCTAATCACCGGCGCGGTTCGTTTGGCAGAGCCGGTCAATCCGTCCGATCCGGCCGCTTATAATTCGATCTACGTCATCGATCGCGACGGCTCAATCGTTTCGTTGTACGATAAAGTGCATCTGGTGCCATTCGGCGAATACCTGCCGTTCCAGCACTTGCTTGAGCGGCTTGGTTTGCAGACGCTCACCAAACAGCGCGGCGGCTTCCTCGCCGGCGACCGCCGCCGGCCGCTCGCGGTACCCGGCGCGCCGCTCGCACTGCCGCTGATTTGCTACGAAATTATTTTTCCCGGCGAAGTGATGCCGCCGGGCCGCCGGCCCGCCTGGATCGTCAATGTCACCAACGACGGCTGGTTCGGCATTTCGAGCGGCCCCTATCAACACTTTCAACAGGCGCGCGTGCGCGCGATCGAAGAAGGCTTGCCGCTGGTGCGCGCGGCCAACACCGGCATTTCCGCCGTTGTCGATCCGCTGGGCAGGATCGTCAATTCGCTGCCGCTCGGGGCCGAGGGCGTGATGGATTCATTGCTGCCACAACCGATCGGCGCGCCAATTTATGCCCGCGTCGGCGACGTACCTGCAGCCATGATCGTCGCGCTGGCATTGTTGGTTATCGTCCGGCGCCGGCTGCGCCCTGAGGTCGTGAAAATTTAGCCGCAGCCGGACATTAAAAGTTTAGCCTGATAGGGATCGGTATAGCGGTGCGGAGGACAGCCGCTGAAGCGCGTGATAACGACCATTGGATGTACAATACTGGTTTAATTCAACTATCCCGCGCAAAAATGCGGCCAAAATACTCACCTACGTTACGCGTAACAGCATTCGCCTTTCGTCTAATGTTGAAAGATCACGCGGAAGTAGAATCCGAGCCAATATTTTACCGTGGCAGATTTGATGTCCGAAATTATTCCGGTAAATAGAGATATGGGAGGCTTGGGCGGCATGATTGCGAAGAAGGCACCGAATCCAATCGACAAGCATGTGGGAAGTCGCGTTCGCATGCGCCGCATGATGCTTGGCATGAGCCAGGAAAAGCTCGGCAACAGCCTCAACCTGACCTTTCAGCAGGTGCAGAAATACGAAAAAGGAACCAATCGCATCGGCGCCAGCCGGTTGCAGCAGATTTCGCACATTCTGCAAGTGCCGGTAGCGTTCTTTTTCGAAGGCGCGCCGAGTGTCAGCGGCGTTGGGCGCATGGAAGGTATGAGCGAGGCGCCTTCGCCGGCTTACGTCGCCGACTTTTTGGCAACTTCGGACGGTCTCGCACTCACCAAAGCTTTCATGCGCATCGGCGACTCCAAGCTACGTCGCCGCATCGTCGAACTCGTCGAGCAAATCGCGGCGAACGAAAAGCATTGAGCGAACGCCGGTCTGTCGCTGTTCTCCCCATTTTCGCCCACGCTCCGCCCACATCTTGACCGCGCGGAGCGGCGCTGCAACAACCTCTTTTAAGCAATCAATGCCCGGAAACCACGGGGCTGAACGTTTTAAGCCGGCAAGATCAACGCGTTGCTCGAGAAATCGGGCCGACGCCTAGTGAGGGGAGTGTTTCGCAGTGCCGCACGCCAATTATTTGTTCACGAGCGAATCCGTGTCGGAGGGACATCCCGACAAGGTTTGCGATCAAATTTCCGACGCCATTCTCGACGCCTTCATTACCAAGGACGTCGAACTCGGCATCGCCGACGAAAGTCTCGTGAATACCCGGCTCGGCTGCGAAACGCTCTGCACCACTAACAAAATCATCGTCGCCGGCGAAGGCCGCGGCCAGCTGTTCCGTAAGATCGGCACCAAGGCCGTCGTCGACCGTGAGGCAATCGCCCAGATTGCACGCGATGTCGTCAAAGACATCGGCTACGAGCAGGACGGCTTCTCATATCACGGCGCCGACGTCGAAGTGCTGCTGCACGGCCAGTCGCCGGATATCGCAATGGGCGTCGACGCCAAGAAAAAAAAGCACGGCGAAGAGGAAGGCGCGGGCGACCAAGGCATGATGTTCGGCTTCGCCTGCACCGAGAGCGAGGTGTACGAGAAAAATTCGTTCATGCCGGCGCCGATCTACTTCGCCCATAAAATCCTGAAGGTGCTGGCGGAAAAGCGCCGTTCCGGTCAACTGTTCGATCTGCAGCCCGACGCCAAAAGCCAAGTCACGGTTCAATACGTCAACGGCAAGCCGACCGGCTGCACCAAGGTCGTGGTCTCCACCCAGCACAACGAGAAAAACCGCAACGCCAAAAAGTACACGCCGGGCATGGTCAAGGAATTGATCACGTCGGCTGTGGAATCGGCACTGCCGAAGGGTTGGATGCCGAAACGGCCATCTGACTTTTTGGTCAATCCGACCGGCAATTTCGTCGTCGGCGGTCCTGATGGCGATTGCGGCCTGACCGGACGCAAGATCATCGTCGACACTTACGGCGGCTATGCCCCCCACGGCGGCGGCGCCTTCTCGGGCAAAGATCCCACCAAGGTCGACCGTTCGGCGGCCTATGCCGCGCGCTATCTGGCCAAGAACGTCGTCGCCGCCGGCTTGGCGGATCGCTGCACGATTCAAGTCGCCTACGCGATCGGCGTCGCCGATCCAATGTCGGTCTTGGTCGACACGCACGGCACCGGCAAGGTCGAAGAAAAGAAGCTTGAGAAAGTTCTGCCGGAGTTGTTTCGGCTGACGCCGACCAACATCCGACGAACGCTCAAGCTCAATCGACCGATCTATCGGCGCACCGCGGCTTACGGCCATTTCGGCCGCGCACCGGAAAAAGACGGCGGCTTCTCCTGGGAACGAACCGACCTCGCCGACCAGCTCAAGCGCGGCTTGCGCTGAGGTTTCCGCCACGTCATGGCCGGGCTTGTCCCGGCCATCCACGTCTTTAGATAGTGACCCGGCAAGACGTGGATGCCCGGCATAAAGCCGGGCATGACGAAAATGAGCATCACTTCAACGCCCAAGCCTTCAAGGCGTAAGCCGCGCGCATTTTTCGGCAGGCGCAAGGGCCACAAGCTGCGCAAGCGGCAGGCGGACCTTATGGGCAGCTTGCTGCCGCAGCTTGCGATCGACCTCAGCCGGCCGGCTCCCGCCGAATTGGTTGCGCTATTCCCGGTTCCGGTCCGAGAAGTGCAGCTTGAGATCGGCTTTGGCGGCGGCGAGAATTTGATCGCGCAGGCGCAGACGAAGCCAGACACCGGCTTCCTCGGCATCGAGCCTTTTGTGAACGGCATGGCAAAGGCGCTCGCGGCAATCGACCAGCTTGAGCTACAAAACATCCGTCTCCACTTCGACGACGCCACGTCGCTGCTTGCGTGGCTGCCCGATGCATCGCTCTCGTGCATTGACATGATCCATCCCGATCCGTGGCCGAAACGCCGTCATTGGAAGCGCCGCTTTGTACAAGACGCGACGGTCATGTCTTTCGCCCGCATTTTGCGGCGCGACGGCGAACTGCGCTTTGTCACCGATATCGCCGACTACGCGGCATGGACGCTGCAGCGCTTCATCCGCTCGGGCGATTTCGACTGGACGGCACAATGCGCCGACGACTGGCGAACACCGTGGGCCGATTTCGCCGGCACGCGCTATCACGCCAAAGCGGCGCGCGCGCAACGTCCACCGTGTTTTCTAACGTTCCGACGGGTGTAGAACCGCCGCACGTTAAAAATGGCCGCTAAGCTTCCTGCCGCTGCCAGAAGCGGACCACCCGCTGGGCGGTGGATGCAGACAGCCGGTTGTAATTGGTAAAGGCATTATCGAGCCCTTGCGTCGAGGTACCGGCGTTGTCCGGCCGCGCAAGGATCACAGCTTTCACCGCCGGCCAGCCAAGACCGGCAGCCTTGCACAGGATTAGAATCGGATCGGGACGATCGCCGCTCATTAGCCGATCGACGATCTTGAGCGGCACCTTGGCGAGCGTCGCCAGCGTCACCACCGCTTCTTCGTATTTAGCTTCGCTGCAGAACGCGGTCAGCGTCGCCTCATTCAGCTGCTTCGCCAAATCCAACCCAAGCACGAGGCGCTGGGCCGCGCGGTAATCGCGCGGACCGACGCGGGCGCCGACTTCCTTGGAGACTTTCGCCAGCACATCGCAAATGGCCGCCCGCACCTCCGGCGTCGCCGAAGCAATCAGCCGACGGTGCACGACCGCGGTTGCCTTGCTCAGCAGATCGCGAAAGATCGGCGCGGGAATATCCGACCGCAGGCCGACCTTCTCGGCCAGGATGCCGTCCTCCTCCGCGCGTTTGACCAGCCGATAGAAACCTTTTTCCGAAATGCGGGCGCCGCGATTGTCGGCGACCCGCCGGGCGACGTCGCGATTGCCGCGGCTTACCAATACGTCGGTCACCGCCTCGCCCAGCACCGGCCGCGTCGAGATGGCGTGCAGATGCGCCTGTCCCTTCGTGTTGGCAACCTCGATGAGGTCGGCTTCTTCGAGCCTCGCGGCGAGCTTCAGCACCGGTCCGGCAACCGCGATATCATCGTCCTTGGCGAGCTTGCGTAAGACCTTGACCGGCGCGTTCTTCACCGGCGCCAGGTGGTTCGAGAGCTCGGCGCGCGCCTGGCTTTCAATCTCGTCGATGAGCAGCCCAAATACGTCGTCGAACAACTCGATGTGCTCGTCGCTGTAGCGGCTGGCGCCATCGAGAAATAGCGTCGTGATGCGTTGCAGCGTTTCGACGCGCTTGGCCCGCGAGCCGTGCTGCACGACATCTTCAAGCTCGGGGATCAACGAGAGGGGTGCGGCACCCATCACTGTCATCAGTATTCAGGATTTCTTGGCCGATTTAATTACCAATTACTGATTACCGATCCCTGAACCTCACCGAGCGTCGCTGAATCGCCCTTGCAAGCCAATGGAGAAAGGCTATATTCATCATGTCCGTCATGGATACCTCATAACGTTCGGATGAACCGAACGGTTTTGAGAGTGGGTTCCCCCGGGGCCCGCTCTTTTTTATTACCTGAGGCCCGACGGTTTGCTGGCGGACATAGTGCAAAAGAAAGCCACATCCGCATGGACGACAGGCCGACAGCATTTGCCGAAGAACCCCGGCTCATCGTAGAGCCGGGGCGGGCAGCGCGCGTCGCTGCCATCGCCGAACCTGTGCTCTTACAACTCGGCTACCGATTGGTGCGGGTGCGCATTTCCGGCGCCGACGGTTGCACCGTCCAAATCATGGCCGAGCGCCCCGACGGCGCGTTGGCGATTGAGGACTGTGAAGCGGCCTCGCGGGCGCTTTCTCCCGTGCTCGATCTCGACGATCCGATCGAGAGCACGTATCGGCTGGAAGTCTCGTCGCCAGGCATCGATCGGCCGCTGGTCCGCCGCTCGGATTTCGATCGTTATGCCGGTCACGTCGCCAAGATCGAAATGACCGTTCCGCTTGACGGCCGCAAGCGTTTCCGCGGTGCGCTGCTGGGCACCGAAGGCGAATGCGTCCGGCTTCGCGCCGAAGAGCCGGCCGCCGAAATTTCGTTGCCAATCGACGACATCGCGGAGGCACGCCTGGTGCTCACCGATGAACACATTTCTCAATCGCTGCGCCGGAGCAAACATGGCCAGCGGCAGATGCAGCAAACCAGCGCCGCGCCGGTGCAAGACCGGCGCCCGAACCAAGGCAAGGGAGACTGAACATGGCG
>JASHSY010000053.1 GCA_030040825.1 Xanthobacteraceae bacterium | reverse complement strand
TTTAGTTTTGCGAGGGCAAAAAACCCGGTCCGTTACCGCCGATGAACACACCGGCCCCGGTAACCTGATACGCGAGATACCAGGAGAACAGATTTGTCGTTGATGCGTTTTGCAGGCCGGCGCCGACGGATATCAGCAAGTGATGATCGTCATCGAAGTCGTAGATGGCGCCGATGTTGAACCCAGTAGTGGGCTGCGTGTAAACCGGGTCGGTAGCGCCAAAAGCGACGGTCGAAGTTTGATGGAATATCTCGCCTCCGATGGCCAGTTGCTTGGTCACCTGTTTTTGCAGAAGCCAGCCGAAAAACCAGTAGTCGTGGTTGACCGTGTCAGCACCCTGATTGATCCAGTAGCCGCCGCCTCCATAGGTCGTCCAGTCGCCGAAGCTTTTCTGTAGCCAGATCGGAAAATAAGCGCGGACATAGCCGGCGCCGAGCGCGCGGGTCTCGTCACCGGTCGGCAATTCAAGCAGCGGATATATCCCGACCATGGGGCGCAAGCCGTTTTTATCTTCGTCGATGAAGCGGTATTTGAATCCGAGTTCCGTGTCGCCATATCCGTAAGAACCGGCCTGCGTATCAAACGCCAGTGGTGCAATGATGTGAACTTGGCCGTTCGGGACGATGCCGTAATTGTATTCCCATGCCGGCGCTTCGCTAAACGCATCGCCGCGGATGGCGGTGCCCAGCGATAAGTTATAGAATTCGAAATGCTGATACGGTACCGGCTCGGGGTCATCGGTGACGAATGGCGGCCCGGCGGCAGCGTGGCCCAGGAGCAAGCCTAACGTCGCTATTGCGGTTACGATAAAGACGAAGATTTTATCGAGGTCCGCAGCTCGCCAGGGCTGCTTCAAGGTTCTGACTCCCCACAGCGTTTGTTCCGGAATGCATCGTGCGAGCGTACCCTTACTGGGCAAAGCTGTCTTCCGGGAAACGCCCATTATCGGGGGAATAGTTTGAGCAAGTCGGATCAAGACGCGTTGGCGAATCGCAACGTGCGCAAGCTTTGCTCGCCAAAACAAATGAATTAAAAAAGTGATGGTGCCCCACAATTGGGCGTGATTAGGCATCATAGTGCACGCGCACCGCGGCTGTCTCCAATTTTTCGAAACGCTCGACGATGCGTTTGACTTCATTCTGGATCCGTGCGCGACGCGCCAGAACGCGAAATGCCGGCGTTATTTTACCCGGCAGCAAAATGGTCTCGACCAAGACTGGACGGCGCCTCGTGGTGCACGGCGAAAATGAAAATCGCAGAAGTGCCTGTCACACGGGCACAAGTGTGCACAGAGAACAAAGGTAAGCATGAGAGTGGTGCCCGTGGAGGGAATCGAACCCCCACTCCTTGCGGAACACGATTTTGAGTCGTGCGCGTCTACCAGTTCCGCCACACGGGCTTTGCGGTGACATCTATAACGTTGTCGCCGGTTGCGGGCAAACCGTCCGGCGGCCTTGCTTCCGGCCGCTTTATCGGCACAGTGGCGCGGGTTTTTGTCCAGCCTGAGGAGACCATGCCGCAAAGCTTTCCCGACCGCGTCCACGCCGAGCCGGCCACCGCGGCAGCGCTCGCGGTCTTCGCGATCGGGCTGGCGACGCTCCTTGGCGCGTGGTTTTTTCAGTACGTGGTGAAGCTTGCGCCCTGCCCGCTTTGCCTCGAACAGCGGATACCTTATTACGTCATCATTCCGCTTTCGCTGTTGATCGCCATCGCCGCGCGGTTACGCGCGCCCGGCGCGCTGATCGCCGTCGGCTTCCTCGTCCTCGCTATCGCGGCGCTGTGCGGCGCGGCCCTCGGCGCCTATCACGCCGGCGTCGAGTGGCGTTGGTGGCCGGGGCCGACCGATTGCTCCGGACCGGTGACCGATTTTTCCGCCAAGGGGTCCATTCTCAACCAGCTCCAATCGATCCGGGTGGTGCGCTGCGACGAAGCCGCCTGGCGGTTTCTCGGCATTTCGTTGGCCGGGTATAACGTCCTGATCTCACTCCTCATGGCGGCGATCGCCGCCTACGGCGTTACCGTCCGGAGGCCGGCGTAACGGCCGTCAGCCTCTGGAACCGGCGCCAATGTTCGCGTAGGCTTCGGGTCGTGGATTTGACATGACCTCCGCCGAGTGTCCCGATTCCGAGGTTCGCCAGCGCTAACGGCTTGTTCTTATGCCAACTTCGGAATCAAAAGGGACACCAGCAACTAATAGTTCTAGTGCGGTTTCGGATTTGAAGTTCCTATGCGAGTTGGCCGGTAAATTGTAGGAACTTCAAATCCACCGCACTAGCGTGTGTCGCATCATTTCCACTAGCGTGTCGCTATCCTGTGCATGGAGGATGGTCATGGGTTTGTTGGACAATCTCGGCCTCGGCGACGCACTCAAAGGCGCGCTCGGGCAAGTCGAAGCGGCGGCCTTGCCGGCGTTGATCAACGGCGTGCTGGCGAAGACGCAATATCACGATCTTAACGGGCTGGTGGCGGCGCTCCAACAGGGCGGCCTCAATGCCCAGGTGCAATCCTGGCTCGGGCCCGGCGCCAATCTGCCGATCACGGAAGATCAGCTCAAAGCGGTGCTCGGCAACACCCAGGTACAGGAATTCGCCCGGCATCTCGGCCTGCCGGTCGACCAGACACTGGCTCTGCTGGCAAAATATCTGCCGGACATTATCGACAAGGCATCGCCAAATGGAACGCTGAAGCCGACCGCGTGACGGCCGGCTTGGCTTGCTGCAACACATCAAAACGGGAGAAAATAATGAAGACAATTGCAATCATCCTCGCCTCATTTTGTCTCACGACCGTAGCGATGGCGGATTCGTGCAAGGATCAGGCGGCGGCAAAGAAGCTGGCCGGCGCCGCGCTGAACAGCTTCATGACCAAATGCAAGAAAGACGCACAGGCGAGCTGCGATACGCAGGCCGCCGACAAGAAGCTGGCCGGCGCGGCCAAGACGAGCTTCACCAAGAAATGCGTGTCCGACGCCACCGGAATGTGAGCGTCATCCCTTAAAGCCATCGGCACAGGAGCAATGCCCTCATGAACACCCGCCTGTTGATCGCATCAGGATTGTTTCTCGCAGCTTTCGCCACCGCATCACCGCCGGCGCACGCGCTGACGTCGAAGGAATGCAGCGCCAAATACCAGGCCGCCAAGGCTGCCGGAACGCTCAACGGCATGAAGTGGAACGACTTCCGCAAAGCCGAATGCGCCGGCACCGAAACGCCTGCTGCTGCGCCGCCGCCGGCGGCGGAAAAGCCGATGGCAAAGCCTGCACCGGCCGCCGCGGCAGAAAAGCCGGCACCGGCGACCACCGGCGAGAAAAAGCCGGTATCGCCCGGACGGCAGGCCATGCTCAACCGCATGCACGCTTGCAGCGCCGAATGGAAAACCATGAAGGCGGAAGGCAAGCGCCCGGCGGGAATGAAGTGGCCGCAGTTCTGGCACCAGTGCGACGAGCAGAAAAAAGCGGCAGGCATGTAAGCGCCGGCCCGCGGGCTTGACCCCGCGGGCGGCTCGCCCTTACATCCCGCGTTCTGGACGGGCGGTTAGCTCAGTGGGAGAGCACTTCCTTGACATGGAAGGGGTCGCAAGTTCAATCCTTGCACCGCCCACCAGCTTTCGCTCGCGTTAGCGCGTGAAAGCTGCCGCGCCGAAGCAAAACCTCGTTAAAACTTCACGCGATCGGCGCCCTTGAGCCCAAGCAGCGTACGCGCTTCACTTGGGGTGGCGATCTCGTAGCCGAGGTCCTCGACGATGCGGCGGATCTTGGTCACCTGCTCGGCGTTGCTTTTGGCGAGCTTGCCCGGGCCGATATAGAGCGAGTCCTCGAGGCCGACGCGGATGTTGCCGCCCATCATCGCGGCGTTGGTGGCGAAATTCATTTGATGGCGGCCGCCGGCCAGCACCGACCAATAATAGTCCTTGCCGAACAGCCGATCTGCGGTCCGTTTCATGAACAACAGGTTGTCGAGCTCGGCGCCGATGCCGCCGAGAATGCCGAAAATCAATTGCAGGAACACCGGCGGCTTGAACATGCCGCGATCGATACAATGGGCAAGATTGTAGAGGTGGCCGGTGTCGTAGCATTCATGCTCGAATTTCACGCCGTGGCCCTCACCGAGGAGGTTGGCGATCTTTTCAATGTCGCGAAACGTGTTGGGAAAAATGTAGGCATCGGAATTGAGCAGGTAGCTCTCCTCCCAATCGTATTTCCAGTTCTTGTAGCGGCGCGCCATCGGATAGAGCGCGAAGTTCATCGAACCCATGTTGAGCGAGCACATTTCCGGCGAAAGCGTCTGCGCCGCGGAGATGCGCTGCTCCACCGTCATGGTGACGGCGCCGCCGGTGGTGATGTTGACCACCGCGTCGGTCGCCTGCTTGATGCGCGGCAGAAATTGCATGAACACGTTTGGATCGGGCGAAGGCCGGCCGTCCTTCGGATCTCGCGCGTGCAGGTGCAGGATGGCGGCGCCGGCCTTGGCGGCATCGATTGCCTGCGTTGCGATTTGATCGGGCGTGACCGGCAGCGCGTCCGACATGGTCGGGGTGTGGATCGACCCGGTGATCGCGCAACTGATGATGATCTTGCTGGCCATCGGTCATGTCTCCCTTTCACCTCTGTTATGCGCGTTTTGGCTGGCCGGCGCCACCGGCGTCGCGAACGGCGGTACATTCGATCGAAAAATCCGCCAGCCGAAGCGCGGCTCGGCGCCGGCAGACGCAGATCGTCGCGGCGTCAAGCATGAGCTGGTAATCACCAATGGCCGCTATTGCATGTTGGCGCACGGAATTGACCTCGGTCTGCTTTGCCAGCATGCTTCAGCGTTTGCCAATTCGGAGATCGTCGGATGCGCGTACGCGTTGCGATCCTGGTTGCCGCCGCGAGCCTGTTACTTGTGGATGCGGCGCACGCTTTCGCTGCCGAGCCGAACGCCGTGGGCCTCTGGCAGGCCCTCGACAAAGACAGCGGCCAGCCGACCGGCTGGTTTCTGATCCGCGATCGCGACGGCGTCTATGAGGGACTCATCGTTCGGATGTACCTCAAACCGGGCGAAAGAGCCGACGTGGTATGCGACCGTTGCAATGATGACCGCCACAATAAACCCTGGCTCGGTTTGGACATTATTCGCGGCATGAAACGCGACGGCCTGAATTATAACGACGGCACCATTCTCGATCCGCGTTATGGGCAAATTTACAGCGCCAAGATGACACTGGCGCCGGACGGGCAAACCCTCATCGTGCGCGGCTATCTCGGCATTTCCCTGTTGGGCCAGGATCAATACTGGACGCGATTGCCGGAAACGGCCTACCAGGAGATCGATCCGCGCTTTAATCCCAATCCCGTCGCCGGACAAAAATCCAAGACGCCGCCCAGGCCGCCGAATCCGACGGCCCGCTGAACGGTCAACCTCCACCGGCTAATCGGCCGCGCCAACGGCTTTGCGGCGCGTGTGTTGGGCCAATTCCTGCTCGCGCGGCTTGCCCATCAGCACCGGCTGAAAGAATGCCGCCGCGGTCATGGTGGTCAACAGCGCGATCGCCAGCAACTTGCCCATGCTCGACGTGCCCGGGTCGCTGGAGAAATACAGGCTGCCGAAGGCGGTCGCGGTGGTGCAGGCACTGAACGTCACGGCACGCGTGAGCACTGACTGCAACAGCTTGGTCTGTCCTTCGCGCCAAGCCATGATGTAGTAGATCTTGAAGGCCACACCGACGCCGAGCAGCAATGGCAGCGCGATGATGTTGGCGAAATTGAGCGGCATGTCGATCGCCACACAGATTTCGAGCGTCACGACGCCGGCAACCAAAAGCGGAATGAGCGTCAGTAACACGTCGCCGAGCCGCCGCAGCGTGATCCACAACAGCACGGCGATCGATAACAGCGCCCATGCGGCGGCCTGCAAGAATGCGGTGATGATGGTGCGGCGCGCTTCCAGAATCGATATGGGACCTTCGGTGGCGTTCGGCTCGGCCTGCAGAACGTCGTGGGCGAAGGTCCGCAACGTGGTATTATCGTTGGCGTTGCCGCTCGGCGAGATCTGCAAGCGCGCCTTTCCGTCGGGCGTGATCCACTGGGCGACGAGATTTGGCGGCAAATTTTCCCGGGTGATCAACTTCGCCTTGAGAAGATTGCGCACATCGTCGAGCGCCGTTTTCAGCGGCTGGACGAACGCTATTTCGGCGCGATGGCGCGCTGCCTGATCGCCGTTCGCCAGCTTCGTCATCGCTGCCGCCAGCCGTCTGGCCGCGTCCGCCCCGGGGCCGGTAGCGTTGCCTGCAAGCTTGCTCAGCGCATCGGCGGTGGAATTGACAATGGCCACATTCTCGGCATCGGTCGGCGGCGGGCTGACGGCGTTGGGCGAAAGCGCCGGCCCAAGCGTTGCGGCGGCCGCCCGGATCTGCGCCAGTTTCTCCTCCTGTTGGTCAGGTATGAAGGTCGACAACGTCACCGCGCGCGCTACCTGCGGCAATGCGAGAATCTTGGCGGCCATCTTGTCGGCGGCGGCAAGGGACGGTTCCAGCACCTCAATATCGTTGGCGCCAGCGGCGCCCTGCCGCTCGAGTTGCAGATAAGTCGCAACCGCCTCGCCGGTCGGGTTGCGGAGATTCATCGGATTGAAATCGAACCGCAGCCAATAAAGCAGCGGCGCCGCGCCGAGAATCGCGATAGCGGTGATGATGAGGATCGGCGTGCGGTGGCGTTCGAGAAAATCGTCGACCGGCGCAAGAAACGTGTAACCGAGTTGGTGGGGTTCGCTCCGCGGATTGAGCTGATTCAACAGCGCCGGCAACAGCGTGATGCTGGTGGCGAAAGCGATCAACATGCCAACGCCGGCGATCAGTCCAAGCTCGGACAATCCCTTATACGCGGTCGGCAGGAACGACAGAAAACCGGCGGCTGTCGCAAGCGCCGCCAGCGTCAGCGGCGCTCCGGCGCGTCGGCCGGAATGCAATAGCGCCTCGTACAAGCCGTCGACTTCGTGCCGCTCGGCCCGATACCGGACGCTGAACTGAATACCGAAGTCGACGCCAAGCCCGACAAACAGCACGGCAAAGTAAACTGAGATCAGGTTGAGCGAGCCGACCATCAGCAAACCGAGCGCGGCAGTGATCGACAGCCCGACCGCGAGGCTGACGAACACGGCGAAAATGATGCGCCACCAGCGCAACGCCATCCACAGGATGAACAGCACGACGGCGATGGTTATCGCCGCGTTGAGCGCCGCGTGGTCCTTAATGGTGGCGAATTCCTCGTCGTTCATCGGCACCGGGCCGGTCAATCGCACATGCGCCTGGTAGGTGGAGGCGAGATTGAGATCGGCCGCCGCTTTGCGGATGGCATTGCTGGCTTTCAGCCCGGGCTCCAACTCGGAATAGTCGAGCACCGCCTGAATGCGCAGAAACTTTATCAGGTCGGTCGATTTCGGTTTTTGGCCCTGGACCAGCACGCGCCAGGAGAAGTTCGCAGGCTTGTTGGCGTTCACCTGGTCGAGCGTGTCGGCGGCAAGCGTCAGCGGCCAAACCATGTCGTCGAGCTTGAGTTTACCGGATTGAACGCCGAGCAGCCCGAATTGCAGCGTGCGGATCACGCCACGCAGACTCGGATCGGCGGCCAGCACCTGCACCAGGCGCTGCGCCTTTTGCAGCAGCGAAAGCTGCCCGCCGAGCGCCTCAATCGGAGCAAACAGAAGGCCGTTTTCGGCGAAGAACGAACCGCCCTGCGGTTCGTCGATTTTACGAAACACATTGTTCTGCTCGGCAAGCCGTCCCGCCAAAGCCGCGGTTGCCGCCTCGACCTTCTCCGGCGTCGGAGCGTCAATGACCGCAACGATCGTGTCGAATTGCGGAAACGCCTTTTCGAACGCCAGTTCACGTTGCCGGCCCGGGCTGTTGCTGGAGATCAACTGGTTGATGTCCGTGGTCATCGAAAAGTGGGTGGCCGCGTACCAGCCGGAGACGACGGCAATCACGAGCAGGCCACCGATCACCCACCACGAGGAGTGAATGCAAAAGGCAATCGCGCGGACGACCAATGCTGTGAGCGTTTTCATGGGCTGTTAGGCGACAAACCAGCGTTTGAGGCGTTAAGACAAGGGCGAAAAGGAGGCACGCCGGTCAGGCCCGCCGGCCGAGTGCGGCCGGAGCCGCGCCGCCAATGAAGGCGCATGGTCATTTAAATCAATCATGGAATCTCCAGCCACCGGCGGCGCGCTCTAGATGCCCGAAATGCTTTAAAAGTGAAATCATGGATATATTCCTATTATCCTTGCCGGCGGCGGCATTTGGCCAACTGGACAAGGTATGGTTTTACCCGCAAAGGTGGCCGTCCGCGGCGCATTTGCGCGCCGATCAGCCGCCAGCAAGGCCAGCAAGCGGACTTGATTGTTACAACATCGTGGCCAAGTTGATTGTCACGGCCGCAGCGCCGAAGTATTGGAAATGGAACAACGGCAGGGCGGCCTGCCACGATTGCGGCGCGCGGCCGCGGTCCGGCAGCTCCGGAGGTCTTTGATGAAGGTCATACTCGCCCAGCCCCGCGGATTTTGTGCCGGTGTCGTTCGCGCAATCGAAATCGTCGAGCGAGCGCTGCAAAAGTACGGTCCGCCGGTCTACGTGCGTCATGAGATCGTGCACAACAAGCACGTGGTCGAGAGCCTCAAAGCCAAAGGCGCCCATTTCGTCGAAGACCTCTCCGAAGTTCCGCCGCATGCAGTGACCATTTTCAGCGCGCATGGCGTCGCCAAAAGCGTCGAGGAAGAGGCTGCGTTGCGTGAGTTGCCGGTGCTCAATGCCACCTGCCCGCTGGTCACCAAAGTGCACAACCAAGGCAAACGTTACGTCGCCCAGGGGCGCCGGCTCATTTTGATCGGCCACGCCGGTCATCCGGAAGTTGAGGGCACGATGGGCCAGATTTCCGAGCCGGTGACCCTGGTGCAGACCGAAACCGACGTCGACAAGCTCGACATTCCGTCGGATACCCCGGTCGCTTACGTCACCCAGACGACATTGAGCGTAGACGACACCCGCGGCATCATCGCCGCCCTGCATCGCCGGTTCACCGATATCGTTGGACCGGAGACGCGCGACATCTGTTACGCCACGCAAAACCGGCAGACTGCGGTGCGCGAACTTTCGACGCTGGTGGATGTTATCCTGGTCGTCGGCGCGAAGAATAGTTCCAATTCCAACCGGCTGCGCGAGATCGGCCACGAGGTCGGTACCCCCTGCTATCTGATCGCCGACGGCAGCGAAGTCGAGCCGGACTGGTTTAACGGCGCGCAGACGGTCGGCATTACGGCCGGCGCCTCGGCTCCGGAGGTGCTGGTGGAGGATGTGATCGATGCACTCCGCCGGCTCGGGCCGGTGGAAGTCAGTGAATTGACCGGCCGGCAGGAAACTATTGAATTTCGCTTGCCGCCGGAATTGACCGACGGCCGGCCGTTGGCGCGGGCCGCGGCCAAAGTCTAACCGCTGCCGCTGGGGCGGCGAAACTTGAACGGACAGACGAGAAAAAGGAATCGATTGTGACTGTATCACTGCGACAGAAAGTTGCCGTCGGGACATACGTGATGAAGCAGAAGCTGGCGGGGCGAAAGCGCTATCCGCTGGTGCTGATGCTTGAGCCGCTGTTCCGCTGCAATCTCGCCTGCTTCGGCTGCGGCAAGATCGATTATCCGGACGCGATCCTGAACAAGCGTCTTTCCGTGCAGGAATGTCTCGACGCGGTCGACGAATGCGGCGCGCCGATGGTCGCCATTCCGGGCGGCGAACCGCTGATCCACAAAGAGATCGGCGAGATCGTCAAGGGTATCGTTGCACGCAAGAAATTCGTGTCACTGTGCACCAACGCGTTGCTGCTGGAGAAGAAGCTTCATTTGTTCGAGCCGTCGCCATACTTGTTCTTCTCGGTGCATCTCGACGGCCTCAAGCAGCACCACGACAAGTCGGTGTGCATGGAAGGCGGCTACGAAAAGGCCGTTTCGGCAATCAAGGCGGCGCAGGCCAAGGGCTTCACCGTCAACGTCAACTGCACGATCTATGACGGACATCCGGCCGAGGACATCGCCAAGTTCCTGGATCTTGCCAAGGAGATGGGTGTCGGCGTTTCGATTTCACCGGGTTATGCCTATGAGCGGGCGCCAGACCAGGCGCACTTCCTGGCGCGCAAAAAAACCAAAGAGCTGTTCCGGCAGGTCTTCGCGCTCGGCAAGAACAAGCAGTGGAATATCACCCATTCCAGCATGTTCCTCGACTTCCTCGCCGGCAACCAGGAATTCCATTGCACGCCGTGGGGCATGCCGACGCGCAACATTTTCGGTTGGCAGAAGCCCTGCTATCTGCTCGGCGAAGGCTACGCCAAGACGTTTGCGGAGTTAATGGAGACCACCGACTGGGATGCCTACGGTACCGGCCGCTACGAGAAGTGCGCGAACTGCATGGCGCATTGCGGCTACGA
>JASHSY010000052.1 GCA_030040825.1 Xanthobacteraceae bacterium | reverse complement strand
CTCGCCCTGGCCCGCGGACTGGACGTCGGCAGTGCCGCCGGAACGGCGGTCTGTCCGATCATGGTCGGCGATTCGCTGCCGGCAGTGATGCTCTCGCAACGGCTGCTGGATCGCGGCATCAATGTGTTGCCGGTGACTTATCCGGCGGTGCCGGCAAAAGAGTCACGCCTGCGTTTTTTTCTCACCGCGACGCATTCCGACGATGAGCTCGCGGCCGCGGCCGACGCTACCGCCGAAGAACTCGGTCAGGTGCGCACGAAAATGCACGCGCTCAGTGTCGTTCGCTGATCGCAACTGCGCAAGGACGAAATGCCGCGCACGATCGTCATTACCGGCGCATCGAGCGGAATCGGCGAGGCGTTGGCGCTATCCTACGCGCGTGACCGCAACTGCCTTGGTCTATTGGGGCGCGACACGCCACGGCTCGATCGTATCGCAGAGCGATGTCGCAGCGCGGGCGCACTGGTCTCACCCGCAGCTATCGACGTGCGCGCGCACCGCGACATGGAGGCCTGGCTACAACGCTTCGATGACAAAACCCCGGTCGATCTCGTAATCGCCAACGCCGGAGTGATGGCGGGAAGTGCAGCGCCGAATGAACTTGAATCGGCTGAAACCGCCCGGGCATTGGTGGAAATCAATCTACTTGGCGTCATGAACACCATTCAACCGATACTGCCACGCATGGTCGCCCGCCGCCGCGGCCAGATCGCCATCGTCAGCTCGATAGCGGCATTCCTACCGCTCGCCGATGCCCCAAGTTACGGCGCCAGCAAAGCCGCGGTGCTGAGCTACGGCCTCGCTCTGCGGAGCCTGCTGCAGCCGCAGGGAATTGGCGTGAGCGTGATTTGTCCCGGGTATGTGGACACGCCAATGATGCGGCAGGAACAGGGATCGAAACCGTCGGTAATGCCGCCCGAACAGGCCGCCGCGATCATCCGCCGCGGTTTGGTGCGCGATCGTGCGGTCATCGCCTTCCCGCCGCTGTTTGCACTCGTCACGCGCATTGGCGGCCTGTTACCGGATCGCTTGCGGCGATGGACCAACGCGCCATTCCGGTTCACCGTAAAGGCGTATTCACGGCCCGATCAAGAACCGTAATTATCAGATCGCGGGACGCCCAAAAATGGCGTCGATACCGACCCTCAGCCGCCACCGAAATTGATGTCGCGCGGTGTCGGGAACAGCGCCGCAGGAAAATCGGCTGCTGAGCGGCGCGGGCGTACGATCAAATTGGGCTGGATTTCCGCCCGCGGGGCGCCAGCGGAATCGACTGCCCGACGGTAGAGGTGCCAGGTCGCATGACCCAACAGCGGCATGACCACCGTCAGGCCCAGAAAGAACGGCAGCGAGCCGAGCACCAGAAGCGCAGCGACGATGAACCCCCAAAGCGCCATAGTCAGCGGATTGGCGACGACAACGCGGATCGAGGTCCACAGGGCAACCGCGGAGCCTACATCGCGATCGAGCAATAGCGGAAACGATACCGCGCCGATCATGAATGCCGCCACGGCGAACAAGAAACCGACACCGGTGCCAACCACGATCAGAGTCCACCCAGCCGGTGTGGTGAAGACGTCTTTGACGAATTGTGGGATCGACGTAGGCGCGCCGTAGCCGAAATTGGCGACATAGATCGCTTCGGCGACGACGAGCCAGACCACAAAGATCACTGTGAGCAACAGCCCTAGCGCGAGAATTGCGCCGATCGAGGGCGAACGCAGCACGTCGAAAACGTGGATTGGGTTGGTATCGAGACCGGCTTCCCGCCGCCGGCTCAATTCATAGAGTCCGACAGCCGCAAACGGCCCGATCAACGCGAATCCGGCCGCCAGCGGAAATACAAGCGGTAGCATCGAGTATCCGGCGCAGAGCAATACGAGCCCCAGGCCGAGCAGGGGATAGATCAGGCAGAGAAAAACGGCATGGCTCGGCATTGCGTCAAAGTCGTCCCAGCCGCTGGCGAGCGCACGCGCCAGATCTGCGGGTGTTATGCGGCGAATCAACAAACCAGACGAAGACGTCGCGGTGTCGGCCATAAGATGCGTGGAAGACATCGAAGCCTCCTTTAACTTTTTTGTTTGGTTCGGGGGCTGCGTCTTCGGCCAGTCGTCACAAAGACGCAGCGCGAAATCTGCAACTGCTGCATCATATCAATGTCGACGCCTTGTCGCACCAGATAACGTCCCGATCGCCCGGCACGACCGTTCACAAAGCGGTGTTTGGAAAATTTGCGGCGTCGTCGCGTCATGCCACTAGAACTTTCGTCTAAACGAGACAAAATGCACGAACGCGATTGCCGGCTTGCCGAAGCCAGAAACCGAGCCACGCAATGAGCGCTAACGGCAGCTTCCACGGAATTTCTGCTCCTGATATCATTCGTATGTTCGGAACCGTTGAAGGAACTCAGCCAAATCCCCAGGGGAGCGTCGTGACGAATAAAGATTCAGTAATGAAATTGATGCAGATCGCGGTGGGCGCGGTGGTGCTTGGCGTGCTTGCGGCCCAATCCGCCGCCGCACAAACCGACACCGGACAACCCACCTCGACGCAAACCGATCAGCCCGCTGCGGCGCCGCCACCAGCCGGTCCCCCGCCACCGCCGGGCGCTCCGCCTGAAGGTCCGCCTGGCGCACCCCCTCCCGGTGCGCCCCCACCTCCTGGGGCTCCTCCTGGGGCTCCTCCTGGCGGCCCGCCGCCCGCCATGGTCTTTAGCAACGTCAACCTCCGGCAAGGACCGGGAACAAACTTCGCGATCGTCGCCAAGATTCCGGCCGGCAGCCCTATCAGCGTCGCCAGCTGTAGCGGGGAGTGGTGTCAAGTGACATGGCAGGGACAGAGCGGTTATGTAATCGCGACGAGCTTGGCTCCGCACGGCGGCCCGCCGGGCTATCCGCCGCCTCCCGGCGGTTATCCGCCACCGCCCGGCTACGCGGGGCCACCCTACCCGTACCCATACCCTTATCCGTATCCGTATTATGGCCGGGGTTACTATTATGGCCCGTATTGGCATGGCGGCTGGCACCGGCATTGGTAGCTAGGCCGCGACGTCTGTTTAGTGCCATTCGCGGAAATGCCCAGCAAACCGAATGAGTCCGTCTTAGCCGCACTCAGCAGAGATCGCGCAGCGGAGCGGAGATAATGTCCGCTAGTGTCCCGGTCGCCAGCCCACCTTGCCGAGAAGACGTCTTTATCCTCGGCTCGAATTGTCCGAGAGTCATGATCGGATGCCACCGGCCCCCGCGTGTGATGGCGACAGGTAGGCATGCAGCGCTGCCACGACTTGCGCACCTTCGCCGACGGCGGCGGCAACCCGTTTGACCGAGCCGGAGCGGATGTCGCCGATCGCATAAACTCCGCGCCGGCTGGTTTCCAGCGAGCGCCGATTTTCGCCGGCGTCTGCTCCTGTCAGCACGAAGCCTTTGGTATCGAGGGCCACGCCGGATCCCGACAACCAACCCGTATTAGGGTCGGCGCCGATAAAGAGGAATAGGTGGCGAGCCGATCGTCGAACCGTTTCCCCGGTCGTAGTGTGGCGCCAATGCACAGCCGATAATGCACTGTCGGCGCCTTCCAGTGCGGTAACCTCGGTACTTGTGCGCATTTCGATATTGGCAAGACCACTTATCCGCTCGACGAGATAGCGCGACATGGCCGCACCGAGTTCCGTGCCGCGCACTATCATCCATACCTTGGCAGCGTGCTGAGCCAAAAACACGGCAGCCTGACCGGCCGAATTGCCGCCGCCAACCAGCACGACCTCCTGCTTGGCACATAACCGTGCTTCAATGCGCGTCGCCCAATAATGCACGCTAGTACCTTCGTAGGCATCTAGATTCTCAATCGCGAGCCTTCGATAGTTCACACCGCTTGCGATCACAATGGATCGGGCGCTGATGCGTTCGCCGCTGGCGAGATTCAAAACAAAACGCGCAGCTTGATCGTCGAGTGCGCCGAAGCCAATCACTTGGTTGGGTATGGCGGTCTCCGCCCCAAACTTATTCGCCTGATTATAAGCACGAGCCATCAACGCCATCCCGCTGATGCCGGTGGGAAAACCGAGATAATTCTCGATCCGTGTCGATGCGCCGGCTTGGCCACCAAATGAACGGCAGTCCAGAACCAGAACCGAAAGTCCCTCAGAGGCTGCATAGACCGAAGTAGCGAGACCCGCCGGGCCGGCGCCGACTACCGCGACATCATAGAGGCGATCTGGATCGATCGGCCCAACCATTCCGATGCAGCGCGCCAATTCGTCGTCGCTCGGATTGCGCAAAACCTGCCCGGCCGGACATATGACAATGGGCAATTGTCCGGGATCGACATGGAAGCGATCAATCAACGCTTTCGCTTCCGGGTCGGTTTCGGGATCGAGCCGCATGCGCGGCGTCCCATTGCGCGCAAGAAAGCCCTCCAGTCGCAGCACGTTGGGATTTTCGGAACCACCGACGATCACAGGCCCGCCGATGCCGTCCTGCAGCATTTGCGTTCGGCGCAAGATCAGCGCACGCATCAGGCGTTCACCAAGCTCCGCCTCGGCGATTAGCAATGCTCGCATCCGGTCATGTGAAAAGATTAGCGCTTTGACCGGCTCGCTGGCTTCCGCGTCGCCGAATGACGGCCGTCCGGCGAGCTGCGCCAGTTCGCCGAGAAACGCACCTGGACCAAATGCTTGAAAGTGCTGGCGCGCGCCGACGGCGTCTCGACGGTAAACGTCAACCTGGCCGCTAAGAATGATGGCGAGTCCTACTCCGACCTTACCAACGGTTGCCAGCGCCTCGCCTACTGCGAATCGGCGCACCTCGCCGAAGCGCCAAGCGCGTTCGATATCCGTAGCATCAAGCTGCGGGAAGATTTGGTCACGTCGCGTCTCGATGACCGAAGGGTTAGACATTCATTCGCACAGCTTCTCGAACCGCACCCGATGCAAGAGCGCCCCGTCATTATGGATTTTATGACGACAGGCGCGAATGCACGAAACGCTGAAGGCGGGTATTTGTTCCGCGCGTTGAACTAATTTTTAACCGACAAAATGCCGCAGATATTCC
The DNA here is from genome assembly GCA_030040825.1 of Xanthobacteraceae bacterium. Taxonomy (GTDB): domain Bacteria; phylum Pseudomonadota; class Alphaproteobacteria; order Rhizobiales; family Xanthobacteraceae; genus BOG-931. The sequence goes on along the minus strand of JASHSY010000052.1, from coordinate 7,405 downwards.
TTGCAAGGCAGCGTAAGGTTCGATTTTTAAAGCGCCGTTTTATTCGGTGATCGATCCATGTTCGAGAAACAAGACGCGGGTAAGGACCGCTCGGTCCTTGAAGATCGCGCCGCGAGCGGCGAGAAAGGCACTCCGGTCGATCGGGGGGCCGAACCCGTTGAAACGCCACCGGTCGCACCGGCAAAATATCGGCCGAGATGGAGGCGGGCACTGACTATCGGAGTGCCGACGGTTCTGGTGTTGGCGGCCATCTTGATATTCGGGATTCCCTGGATCCGATTGACGCTCAATACCGTTTCGACTGATGACGCCTACGTGAATGGCCACGTCACATTCGTCGCTGCCCGCGTCAGCGGGCAAATCGCCCGCGTGTTGGTCGACGATAACAACCGTGTCCACAAAGGAGACATTCTCGCCCAATTGGATAAGGAGCCGTACGAAGATAAAGTCGCCGTAAAAAAGGCGGCCGTCGACACCGCAAAGGCGGACCTGCAGGCCGCCACCGCGGCAGTGCGCGGCCTTGAAGCGCAAGCCAGAAGTTTACGCTTTAAATTGCAGTACGCCATGGAGGACGTCGACAACCGCGTTGCCGTGCTGCGCGCCCGCGTTGCCGCCCTCGATAAAAGCAAAGCCACGCTCAAGCTCGCACAACTTGAATTCGCACGCGCCCAGCAATTGCTGCCGCAGGCAACGATAAGCCAGCAGGAATACGATCGGCGGCAGGCAGCTCTATCGGTTGCGCAGGCGGACGTGACGCAAGCGATGGCGGACGTCCATCAAATCCGTGTCTCTTTGGGTTTGGCGGAGCAGCCGACGAGCGGAGATTTCGGTGAGGTACCCCCCGATCTCGATCAGACTTTCTCTTCCGTCCGCGAGGCGCAGGCAGCTCTCATTCAGACGGCGGCGCAGCTCGGCGTTGTCCGTTCGTATGAACAACTCCCGAAACAGATGATCGAGCAGTTCGAGAAACTGGATCAGGGCGACGTCGACCGCGCGCTTGCCGGACTGACGGCGAATGCCCCGGCCGTCAAACAAGCGCAAGCCAAGCTCGAGACCGCCAACCGCGATCTCGTTCAGGCCGAGCTCAACCTTCGTTACTGCGATGTCGTCGCAGAGATTGACGGGGTGGTGACACGCCGAAACGTCAATCCGGGTAACAATGTGCAGGTCGGGCAGAGTCTGATGGCAATCCGCTCGCTCCGCGAGATCTGGGTCGATGCGAATTTCAAGGAGACGCAACTGCGCGATTTACGCATCGGTCAGGCTGTCGATCTGTATGTCGACATGTACGGGGGGCGACACGTATTCAAGGGTCGGGTCTCCGGATTTACGGAAGGAACCGGATCGACGTTGGCGTTGCTGCCGCCTGAGAATGCCACGGGCAATTTCATCAAGGTGGTGCAACGGCTACCGGTTCGAATCGACCTTGAAGGTTACAACCCTGACGAAAATACCCTGTTCATCGGCACCTCTGTCGTTCCCTACGTATACTTAAATAGGCCGCCGACGGGCTCCAACGCCGGCAAGTATCTGCAAGGCTACGTGCCGTCACCGCAAAGCTCCGGGTCATTCCACCAAGGCGCGCTTGGGCCAGATAAATGACGGATGTGGCTCTTTCGCCCTCAAGACCTTCGGCGACGGCGAACCCGTGGCTGGTGGCCGCCGTGGTGGTGGTGCCGACTTTTATGGAAGTGCTCGATACGACGATCGCGGTGGTGGCGCTGCGTTACATCGCCGGTGGCCTTTCGGCGACGGTGGATGACGGTGAATGGGTTCTCACCAGCTACCTGGCTGCTAACGCCATCATCCTGCCGATCACCGGGTGGTTGAGCGCGCATCTCGGCCGCCGCAACTACTTCCTGATGTCGATTGCAGTTTTTACGATCAGTTCCGCATTGTGTGGAATGGCCGGCAGTCTCGGTCAGCTCATTCTGTTCCGCATTATCCAGGGTCTGGCCGGCGGCGGTCTGCAGCCCAGCAGCCAAGCCGTGCTGCTCGACGCCTTTCCGCGGGAAAAGCAGGGCGTGGCGATGACGCTGTTCGGCTTGGCGGCCCTGCTCGCGCCGGTCGTCGGTCCCACCCTGGGCGGCTGGCTGACGGACCAGTACCAGTGGCGTTGGGTCTTTCTGATCAACGTACCGGTTGGTCTGCTGGCATTTGCCGGGTGCTATGCCCTTCTTCGAGACCCCGATTATCTTACGGAAGAACGCGCCGAGCTTAAGAAGCGGCCATTCCATTTTGACTCGATCGGTTTGTCGCTCTTAGTCATCGTCATGGTCTGTTGGGAGGTGATGCTGAGCAAGGGGCAGGAATGGGATTGGTTGAGCGATCCATTCTGGCGCGTCCAAACCTTGGCCACACTCTTTGGTGTCGGCTTGGTTTTCTTGATCTTCTGGGAGTTACGCAGCTCCAACCCCGTGGTTAATTTCCGGCCGTTGCGTGAACGTAACTTCAGCGCCTGCTGCATCATTATTTTTTGCGCTTATGCAGTGCTCTACAGCGCCAGCACTTCCTTGCCTGGCTTACTCCAATCGTTGTTTGGTTATAACGCCTTGGCCGCAGGACTCGTCATGTCGCCCGCCGGGTTCTTCGCTGTCCTCGCCATGCCCGTCGTCAGCCGGCTGCTCGGCCGACAAATGGATGCTCGATGGCTGATCGGCGCCGGATTGCTGTTCATCGCCGCCAGCAACTATTGGATGTCGCAGATGAACCTCGATATCAGTCCGGACCAGGTCATCTGGCCTCGGGCCGGTTTGGTCGTGGGACTAGCGATCGTTTTTGCACCCGTGAATGTGGCTGCCTACCTCTACACGCCTCCCTTGTTGCGTGGGGCGGCCGTAGGTCTGTTGAGCCTTCTGCGCAACGAAGGGGGAAGCGTTGGAACGTCGATGGCCCAAACCTTGCAAGAAAGGCGGGATCAATTCCACACGCTGCGCCTCGGCGAGTCCATCGACCCTTTTAATCCGGCGGTACATTCGTTCCTTGAGCAAGCTCAGGCACGTTTCCTGCAACAGACCGGCGATCCGGCTGCCGCGCAACAACTAGCTTGGCAGGCGCTGGAGAACCTGCGCGCCCAGCAGTCATCGGCACTGGCCTATTTTGATGTTTTTTGGCTCCTGGCCGCGGTGATGCTCGTGCTGGTGCCTTTGGTGCTACTGATGAAACGTTCGGTCGCCGAGAAGGGCGCGCCGATCGGTGGCGAGTGAGCAGCCTCCTCGCGCACGTTAGAAAGTCGTTTGCTGCGGAGAGTTCGATGGTGCGCGGAAGAATCAAGATCGGTACGTAAGTGCGAGACAATGACGTTGCGGATCGAAGATTACGCGCTGATCGGCAACTGCAAGACGGCGGCCCTGGTCGGCCGTGACGGCTCGATCGATTGGCTGTGCTGGCCGCGCTTCGATTCGGCTGCGTGCTTTGCTGCTCTGCTCGGTACGCCTGAACACGGCCGGTGGCTGATCGCTCCGAAGCAGATGCCGTTCGCCGTTATTCGGCGCTATCGTCCCGGCACTCTTGTGCTCGAGACTGAATTCCGAACCGAAACCGGTAGCGCCGTCGTGACGGATTTCATGCCCCTCGGAGAAGGCGCGCATGTTTTGCGGATCGTGACAGGTCGGTCTGGGCGCTTGGAGTTTCGGACCGAATTTGTGGTCCGTTTCAATTACGGATCGACTGTGCCATGGGTTGACCGCCTCGACGACGGGGCAATCAGCGCCATAGCCGGGCCGGAGCGGCTCGTGCTGCGGAGCCCGATCGCACTTACGGGCGAAGACCTTAGTACCGTCGGGGAATTCGCGATTGAAGCCGATGAATCCATCTCCTTTGCCCTTTCGTATGGCCTCTCGTTTCAAAGTCCGCCTCCGCCGATTGATCCGTTCGAGATGCTGGAAGCGACGGAAAGATTGTGGCGAGACTGGTCCGATCGATGTCCGGATGTCCGCCCTTGGACCGAGGCTGTCAGACGTTCACTTATTACACTGAAGGCTTTGACGTACGCACCAACGGGAGGAATTGTTGCCGCCGCCACAACGTCGCTGCCCGAGCAATTGGGTGGCGTGAGAAACTGGGACTACCGCTTTTGCTGGTTGCGCGACGCCACGTTCACGCTCCAGGCCTTTATGCATCTTGGCTATTACGACGAAGCGCAAGCCTGGCGTGACTGGATTATCCGGGCAGTCGCCGGCAACGCGGATCAGATTCAAATCATGTATGGCGTTGGAGGCGAGCGCTGGTTGCCGGAATTGATCGTGCCTTGGCTGCCGGGCTATGAAAATTCGCTGCCCGTGCGGATTGGTAACGCAGCTCACCGGCAGCTTCAGATCGACGTATTCGGCGAGGTCGTCAATGCGATGGCTCAAGCGATCGAAGGCGGGATGAACATTCCCGATCGGGGCCGCGCCAATCGGATCCTGCTCCTGGACTATCTGTCGCGGGCCTGGCGCGAGCCGGACGACGGCATTTGGGAGGTGCGCGGCAGATCACAGCACTTTGTCCATTCGAAGGTCATGGCTTGGGTTGCATTCGATCGAGCGAGCAGATCGGTTGCCGCGGAAGGACCGAACGATGAGACGGCACGTTGGCGCGAAATCGCCGATGAAATCCACGCCGAAGTCTGTGAGCGTGGCTTTGATCGTGAACTCAAAAGCTTTGTGCAGTCGTACGGTTCCGGGCGGCTGGACGCCAGTCTGCTGTTAATTCCGCTCGTCGGCTTTCTACCTGCCAATGATCCGCGGGTGCAGGGAACGCTTCGCGCTATCGAGAACACGCTATTGGTCGATGGAGAGTTCGTGCTGCGCTACGAAACCGATGACCGCGCGGATGGCTTGCCGACCGGCGAAGGTGCATTTCTGGCATGCAGCTTCTGGCTGGTTGCCAATTACGTCCTGCAAGGCCGTTGTGCCGATGCTCGCCGGCTTTTCGAACGACTACTTTCACGCTGCAATGATGTTGGCTTGCTCGCAGAGGAGTTCGACCCCTCGACCGGCCGCATGCTGGGTAATTTTCCGCAAGCTTATAGCCACGTCGGCTTGATCGTTTGCGCTCTTAGTCTCAGCCGGGAAACCGGCCCAGTGGAAGAGCGTTCCGAATCATCAGAAAATATGGTTCATGCTGCGCCTGCGCAGGCTTGATCGAAGTGCCGCGCCCCGTTTCTCGGTGTTTAGGCTAATTACCAATGTGGATCCCCGACCCGCGCGTTGTGCCTTGCGAAATCGCTTGCCCAATAATTGAGAGGGCCAACGGCCGGCGTCGGAAAAAGGGCGGAACGGTAGTCCTCGCAGCGTGATCCAATTGGGAAAAATTTCACGGTTTGGAAAACGGCACGCGAATCGACCCATCCCCGGCCCGTCGGCCGGGCTCGATTTGGAACGCCAAGCTCACATCACAGACCAGCGCCGCAACGTCTGCTCAGGGGCCAATAGCGGCCACATGCCGGTTAGCGAATTAGCGGGCTTTCCCAAACGATGGCTAGCAGCTCCTTAAGCTGAGCGAAGCGCTTGGGCCCAAGCTCGGCGCTCCATTCGCGTTCGATGTCGCGGATTATGTCGACCATCTTTTTGTATACGGCAAATCCACGCTTGGTGAAACGGACAATGCGTGCGCTGCCCTCATTTGGTGCATCAGACCGAACGATATAACCGAGACTTTCGAGGCTCCGGAGTAGTTGGTTCATGGCTTGCTTGCTCATGCCTGCTCGCTCGGCGAGCGTGCCTGGGCGAACCCCATCCGGTCCAGGAAACTGGAGTACCGCCAAATGCGGAATGCTTAGTCCGGCAAAACCGGCGGCATTAAGCTCGTTGATGAGACGGCGATGGATCGCCTGAGCGGGAACGCGCAGCAGGGCGCCGATGAGTATATCCCCGGTTTTGACCGGCGATGTTTTTAGCGTTGCGGGCATTGACATCACCGGGTAAATTCAGTTTACTCTAACGGTAAAGTTTATTTACCACGGGAGCACCCCGCTATGCTACAAAAAACAACCGATGTCTGCGTCAATCCTTCCGACGAGACCATTCGTCTCGGGCCACTCGCGGTCCGCTTCTTGATCACCGCAGAGAATTCGAATGACAGCGTCGCGGCTTTTGAGCTCGTGGTCCCGGGCGCCGCGCGTCTGGCGGCTCCAGCGCACAGCCACGACCACTATGAAGAGACGATCTACGGCATTGACGGAGTTTTGACCTGGACCGTCGACTACAAGCCAATCGAGGTCGGGCCCGGGCAAATGCTATGTATCCCGCGCGGGGCCGTTCACCGGTTTGATAACCACGGAACGCAGGAAGCTAAGGCGCTCTGCGTGATCACGCCGGCTGCGATAGGTCCGCAGTATTTCCGTGAGTCGGCCGAAGTGATCAATGCGGCGGCCGGTGATCCACCGGACCGAGCAAAGATGGCGGAAATCATGGTCCGCCATGGCCTCACGCCGGCTCCGCAACCACCTCACGCGTAACGCATTGGGGCGTCAGAGTAGCGCTCGTCGCTGTCACGCTGCGGTGGGCTGGTGGCCTACCCAATGTCCCAAATGAGTCAAAAGCTGACATCAAAGGGAGCGCTCCGTAATGTCAGCAACGGGCCACAACGGAAGCCATCCAATCACGCCGTGCACTGACCGGCGGAAGACATGCAGTTGTTTGGCGGCCGGTCACGGCAGATCGAGATCAAAAAGAAAATACCATTGATCGAGGTGATCTCTGACGATCGGTTCGATAACCGCGTTGATCCTGCCGACATTGGCCAACAGATCTCGCTCCCTGTCGGCCGTGCACTGAATTTCGACCGGCGGTCGAATCATTACTGTGAACTGCGCGCGGTCTCCCATGCGGACGCAATAGGCCGGAATAACCGCAGCACCGGTCATTCGCGCCAACCGTGCGGTGTAGGCGATATTGCCTGCGGGCGGCAGCGAGCGGCCGAAGGCCGGCGCAAATACATGATCGCCAATGCATTCATCGATGAAGATGATAAAGGGGCCGCGCTTTTCTTTTAGTGCGCGCAATGCCGCGCGCATAGCGTCCGACCCGGCATACAGCTCAGCGCCAAACCTTTCGCGCGCCTTTGCCGCGATCCAATGGTCAAACCGGTTTTCCGGCGGCTGATAAATTCCGGAACCATGAAAACCAAGCGCGATTCCAGTAACCGGAACAACCTCCCAATTGCCGAGGTGAAGGATAGCGACCAAAATCGGCTTGCCGGCATCGCGCGCTGCAATCAGATGTTCAAGCCCTTCGACGGCAATTCGTCCGGCCGGCCACAACCGATGCAGTACGGAAAACTCCGCCATCGTCCGGCTGACGCTTCGCCATAGATTCCGCATCGCCGTATCGACTGACGCCTGATCCGCTTGATCGGGACGAATGATGCGCCAATTCCTCCGCGCCCGAGCGTCACTTTGCGCGTAACGAAACGGGCTGGT
>JASHSY010000008.1 GCA_030040825.1 Xanthobacteraceae bacterium | reverse complement strand
CGCTTCGCCTCGATCTTGTCCCAGATCAGCGCCGCGATGTCGGCGCCGCCGAAATTCTTGATGGCGCGGATGCCGGTCGGCGAGGTGACGTTGATCTCGGTAAGGAAGTCGCCGATCACATCGATGCCGACGAACAAAAGCCCGCGCGCGCGCAAAGCCGGGCCGAGACGTTCGCAGATGTGACGCTCGCGCTTGGTCAGATCGGTCGCCTTTGGCGCGCCGCCGCGCACCATGTTGGAGCGCAGGTCATCCGCGGCCGGCACCCGGTTGATGGCGCCGGCAAATTCGCCGTCGACCAGGATGATGCGCTTATCACCCTCTTTCACCGCGGGCACGAACGCCTGCACCACCCATTGTTCGCGAAACGTGACCGCAAACATATCGTAGAGCGAGCCAAAATTGAGATCGTGGCGCGCGATCCGAAACACCGCGCCGCCGCCGTGGCCATACAACGGCTTCATCACAATGTCGCCGTGCTCAGTCCGGAACGCCTTGATGGCGTCGAGGTCGCGGGTGATTAGCGTCGGCGGCATCAGGTCAGGAAATTCGGTGACGAACACTTTCTCCGGCGCGTTGCGCACCGCCGCCGGATCGTTGACTACCAACGTTTTGCTCGCAATCCGCTCCAGCAAGTGCGTGGTGGTGATGTAGGCGAGATCGAACGGCGGATCCTGGCGCAACAGCACGACATCGAATGAGGAAAGTTCGATACGGCTTGCGTCACCAAGCGTGAAATGATCGCCAGCAACGTCGCGCACCTGCAGTGGCGCCACCGCCGCCGACACCCTGTCGCCGCTGAGCGCAAGCCGCTCGGGCGTGTAATAGGAGATGCGATGACCGCGACGCTGCGCTTCCAGCAGCAGCGCAAACGTCGAGTCGCCGCGGACATTGATCCGCTCGATCGGGTCCATTTGCACGGCGACGTTCAAGGGCATGCGCGTTGGTACCGGAGCAAATATATGGTTTCAACGGGTGGCGTCGAAGGCGTTGACGATATGCTTGGGAAGTCGGCCGGGCGTAACGAGCATAACGTCGAAGCGAATGTCGCGCTCGGCGTCTTCGGGCTTGCGCGCGAGCCAAAGCTCGGCGGCTGCGATAATGCGACGCTTGCCGCGCCCGGTCACGGCTTCGGCCGCGTCGGTCGAGCGCCCGCGCGCCTTCACCTCGACAAAGACCAGCGTGCGCCGGCGGCGGGCGACGATGTCGATTTCGCCGAGCGGCGTTTTCCAGCGCCGTGCCGCGATCCGGTAGCCCTTGGCGATCAGAAACAGCGCCGCGCGACTTTCCGCCGTCAGCCCCAGCCGGAACGCGGCCACCCGCTCGCGACGCGACGGAGCCGCCGATTGCGCCGACTCAGCGCGCCGCGCCATGGTCTCGCTCCTTCGCCAGCGCCAGCGCGCGCTGATAAACGTCGCGGCGCGGCAGGCCGGTTGCGTCAGCGACCTCGCCGACCGCGTCCTTGACGGACACCCGCGTCAACGCCACGCGCAGCAGCGCGTCGGCGTCCTTGGCATCCGGCCGTTCGGCTTCTGGCGGCGCGATGACCAGCACGATTTCGCCGCGCAGTTCGACCGACGTGAGGCTCTGCGCCAAATCCGTAAGCGCCCCGCGCTTGATCTCCTCGTGCAATTTGGTGAGCTCGCGGCACAGGGAGGCTTTGCGCCGACCGAGACCGGCGGCAAGATCGGCAAGTGTCGCCGCGATCCGCGGTCCGGTTTCGTAGAGAACGAGCGTCGCCGGGATACGCGCAAGTTCGGCGATGCGCGCGCGCCGCGCCGCCTGTTTAGGCGGCAGGAAGCCTGCGAACAAAAACTGATCGGTGGGAAGACCCGCAACCGTGAGCGCCGTCAACAGCGCCGAAGCGCCGGGCACAGCGGTGACCGGGTGCCCCGCCTCCTGCGCGGCGCGCACGAGCCTATAGCCCGGATCGGAGATTAACGGCGTGCCGGCGTCAGAGACGAGCGCGACCGCGGCGCCGTCACCAAGCCGTTGGACAAGTTTCGGCCGCGCCGCCGTGGCGTTGTGATCATGGTAGGGCGTGAGCGGGGTGGCGATGGCGTAGCGATCGAGCAGCTTGCGCGTCACCCGGGTATCCTCGCAGGCTATCAGGTCGGCGCCGGCGAGCGTCGCGAGCGCGCGCAAGGTTACGTCGCCCAGATTGCCAATCGGCGTTGCGACGATATGCAGTCCGGGAGCGATCGGGCCGGCGGCAACGGGATGGCCATCGATGACGAATTGCCGTGCGGCGCGATCGTCTCCACCGGGCGGTTTCGGCGCGTTACGGCTCATTGCCGGCACCCTAGACCCTGATCCAATCAAGTTGAATCGGATCATGGTCCAGATTGTTCGTTGGAGCATGATCTTTTTCGGAAAACCGGTATCCACTTTTCCGGATCATGCTTTAACGTTGTACCGTCGCGGCGTCATGCCGCCTTGGATTCTCTATCTTTTTCACTTGGTTAACCAATCGCCGCCAGAATGACAGATTGGGGACGCCCTATTGGGTTCGGCGCGTAGAGCATGATCCGAAGCGGAAGCCGGCTTCCCGGAACGATCATGCATCAGGAAAAATCCGCCGTCAGGAGAACCGCTGTGTTCGCGGAGTTGCCAATGAGGGGATGGGCGGCCCAGCCGACCCGGCGCCGTCTGTTCGCCGTCCTCGCCGTCGCGGCGGCAGGCCTGGTCGCCGCCTGTTCGGGCAATTCGAACTACTTCTCCTCGGCATCGGCGCCGCCAGCCCAGCCGCCTACGCCTGCCACCACGCTTGGCACCGGTCAGGTCAAAGCCGCGCTCATTCTGCCACTGTCGGCGCCCGGCAATGCGGGCCTCGCCGGCCAGGCCATGCGCAATGCCGCCGAGATGGCGCTGGCGGAATTTAATTCGCCCAACATCCAGCTGTTGGTGAAAGACGACGGCGGCAGTGCCGAAGGCGCGCGGGTCGCCGCGCAGCAAGCGCTCGACGAGGGGGCGCAGATCATTCTCGGGCCACTATTCGCCCAGTCGGTCGCCGTGGTTGGGCAATTGGCGCGCACCCGCAACATTCCGGTCATTGCGTTTTCGACCGACACCAATGTCGCTGCGCACGGCGTCTATCTGCTCAGCTTCCTGCCGGAATCGGACGTCGCGCGCATCGTGCAACATGCCGCCTCGGCCGGTAAGCGGTCTTTCGCGGCACTTATTCCGGACAATCCTTACGGCACCGTGGTCGAAGCGGCATTCAAGCAAAACGTTACCCGCCGCGGCGGTCAGATCGTCGCGCTCGAACGCTATTCGCACGACAAGACTGCGATGATGGCCCCGGTGAAGTCGGTCGCGCAGGCCGCCGTCCGCGCTGACGCGCTGTTTCTTCCGGACGGCGGCGACACCGCGCCGGATGTGGCGCAAGCGCTGGTCGGCAACGGCCTGAACGTCAAGAAAATCCAAATGCTCGGTACCGGATTGTGGGGCGACGATCCGCGCATATCCTCGACGCCAGCGCTCGACGGCGGCTGGTATGCTGCGCCCGAGGCTGTAGGCTATCGCAATTTCGCCGCCCGTTATGCCGCGCGGTTCAAACAGCAGCCGGTGCGGACCGCCACCCTCGCTTATGACGCGGTCGCGCTGGTTGCCGCGCTGGTGAAGACACAAGGCCCGGCCCGGTTTTCGCCCGAGGTATTGACCAATCCGTCCGGCTTCACCGGCATCGACGGGCTATTCCGTTTCCGGGCCGATGGCACCAACGAACGCGGACTGGCCGTACTCAAGGTTACGCCGTCCGGTGCGCAAGTGATTTCGCCGCCGCCGAAGAGCTTCGGCAATGGCGTCGCCGGGTAATCGCGCTCAAGCAGCAAGATCGGCGACAACCGCATCCAGCACAGGAAAGCCCGGCAGGCTGACGCGCAAACGCCCGGCGGCTGTGGTTTCCATCAGGCCGTTCTCCTGCAACGCTGCGATGCGCGCCGGATCGAGCGCGCGCCCCGCCAGCTTTTCGTAGCGCTGCGGATCGATGCCCTCGGCGAGGCGAAGTCCCATCAGCAGAAATTCATCGGCCATTTCTTCACGCGTCAGCTCGTCATCGGTAATCAGGCCGTGTCCTTCGCTCTCGACGGCCGCGAGCCATGCTTCCGGACGTTTTTCTGCCGCGGTAGCATGACGAGCGCCGTCGATGTCGAGACGACCATGCGCGCCGGGACCAATTCCGGCATATTCGTGCGCCCGCCAGTAGATCAGATTGTGTCGGCTCTCGGCGCCCGGCCGCGCATGATTGGAAATTTCGTAAGCGGGCAGTCCGTGCGCCGCGCACACCTCTTGCGTGGTGTCGTAAAGCGCGCGCGCAATGTCGTCGTCGGGCGTTGTGAGCTTGCCCGCTTCATGCAAGGCGGCGAACGGCGTCTCGGGCTCAATGGTGAGCTGATAGAGCGAAAGGTGCTCGCCGGCTTCGGCCAGCGCCCGTGTTAGCTCGCTTGCCCAATCCTGCGGCGTCTGCTGTGGACGCGCATAGATCAAATCGAACGACACGCGCGCGAATGCGCTGCGCGCGATGGCAACGGCATCGAGCGCTTCGCGCGCCGAATGCAGCCGTCCCAATTCGGCGAGCGCGCGATCGTCGAGCGCTTGCACGCCGAGCGAAACGCGGTTGACGCCCGCCGCGCGATAGCCG
>JASHSY010000410.1 GCA_030040825.1 Xanthobacteraceae bacterium | reverse complement strand
GTCGCCGATTGTCTCAACAAGATGGGCGCGCGTATCTCCGGCGCCGGCACTTCGCGCATCGTGATCGAGGGCGTGGCCAAGCTTAACGGTACCCGGCACGCGGTGCTTCCAGATCGCATCGAAACCGGCACTTACGCGATGGCAGTCGCGATGGCCGGCGGCGAAATCCTGTTGCAGAATGCCCGGCCGGAATTGTTGCAAGCCGCGCTCGACGTCCTGCAACTGACCGGCGTCACGGTGACTCCGACCAATCAGGGTATCCGCATTGCCCGTAACGGCGATGCGCTCAAGCCGGTCGACGTAACCACCGCCCCGTTCCCGGCCTTCCCGACCGATCTGCAGGCGCAACTGATGGCGCTGATGACCCGCGCGAACGGCACCTCGCACATCATCGAGACCGTGTTCGAAAACCGCTTCATGCATGTGCAGGAACTGGCGCGGCTCGGCGCCCGCATCCAGTTGACCGGCGAGCGCGCCACCATCGAGGGCGTCGAGCGACTTAAAGGGGCACCGGTGATGGCGACCGATTTGCGCGCGTCGGTATCTCTGGTGATCGCGGGGCTCGCCGCCGAGGGTGAGACCATCATCAACCGCGTCTATCATCTCGACCGCGGTTTCGAGCGGCTGGAAGCCAAGCTCGGGCGCTGCGGCGCCGCCGTCGAGCGCCTGTCCGGGTAATTCGTCATCGCCGCGCTTGTCGCGGGCATCCACGTCTTACAAGCCGGCAAAAACCCCAGACGTGGATGGCCGAGTCATGGGCGAGCGAAAGCGACGCCGTTCTGCGAACGGCTATGCCCACGCATGACGGCAGTTGGGCGAGGAAACGGCCCCGCCGGCTAAGGAGCACGGTTCCGAGGGGCGGGGCCGTTCGCAGACAGTCCACGTTTGCGACGCGAAAATAGGCCGCCAGATATTGCCGAGTGACTAACGCACGGGTCCGTAGAAATACGGCCGGCAATGGCCTATCTGTCGTAAGTAGCGCCCATAAAGCAAACGCCTGGAGCTTCGGATGGCTGACGCCCCCACCTCCCTGATCGACCGTGCCGGCCTCGACCGGTCGCGCCTCGCCACGATCATCTCGCGCGGTCTTGAGGGCGCCGATGACGGCGAGTTGTTCCTCGAATACCGTCAAGCCGAGATGCTGGTGTTCGACAATGGCCGGCTCAAGCAGGCCACCTACGATACGTCGCAGGGATTCGGGTTGCGCGCGGTCAAGGACGAAGCGGTCGGCTACGCGCATGCTTCCGATGTATCGGAAGCCGCAATTGCCCGCGCCGCCGACACCGTGCGCGCGGTCAAAGGCGGCTATTCCGGCCATTATGCCGAGCCGCCGATGCGCACCAACGTCAAGCTCTATGGCGAGGACAGCCCGCTTGCAAGCCCGGGTTTTGAAACAAAGGTGCGCTTGCTCGAGGCGATCGACGCTTACGCCCGCGCCAAGGATGCGCGCGTGCGCCAGGTTTCAGTCAGCCTCGGCGCGACGTGGCAGGCCGTCGAGGTGGCGCGCGCCGACGGAACGACTTACCGCGACGTGCGGCCGCTGGTGCGCATAAATGTGTCGGTCGTGGTCGGTGACGGCGACCGGCAGGAGATCGGCAGCGCCGGTTATGGCGGCCGCGAAGGCTACGAGCGGTTCATCGTTACCGATACCTGGCAGCACGCGGTTGATGGCGCGGTGCGTCAGGCGCTGACCAACCTCGAAGCGATCCCGGCGCCGGCCGGCGAAATGGACGTCGTGCTCGGGCCGGGCTGGCCGGGCGTGATGCTGCACGAAGCGGTCGGCCATGGGCTGGAAGGTGACTTCAACCGCAAGAAAACCTCGGCCTTCGCCGGACTGCTCGGCCAGCGCGTCGCCGCCCCAGGCGTGACGGTGGTCGATGACGGCACCATGGCACAGCGCCGCGGTTCGCTCTCGATCGACGACGAGGGCACGCCGACCAACCGCACCGTGCTGATCGAAGACGGCGTTCTCGTCGGCTACATGCAGGATCGCCAGAATGCCCGGCTGATGGGAATGAAGCCGACCGGCAACGGCCGGCGCGAAAGCTTCGCGCATGTGCCGATGCCGCGCATGACCAACACTTACATGCTCGCCGGCACCCGCGATCCCGGCGAGATCATCGCTTCGGTCAAGAACGGAATCTATGCCGTACATTTCGGCGGCGGCCAGGTCGACATCACCTCGGGCAAATACGTGTTTGAATGCACCGAGGCGTATCGGATCGAAAACGGCAAGCAGGGCGCGCCGATCAAGGGCGCCATGCTGATCGGCAACGGTCCGACCGATCTCAATCGCATCTCGATGGTGGGCAACGATCTCGCACTCGACGACGGCATCGGCACTTGCGGCAAGAACGGGCAAGGCGTGCCGGTCGGCGTCGGCCAGCCGACACTGCGGATGGACAGCATCACCGTCGGCGGCACGGGCTGAACTGACGCACCAATTTTACAGCGTCATCCCGGCGCTTGACCCGGTGATCCATCGTTTCGAGCAACAAGAGTTAAGGTGGATTGCCGGGTCGGAAGCCCGGCAATGACGAGTCGATGCGAAATTAGCGCACCACCCCGGAAATGCAGCACGGCCGGTGGTGCGGCGGCTTGATGACGTTCTTCAAATAGCAACGTGGCGCCGCCGCACCGTAACCGGCGCGGTGATAGGTCCAGGCGCGGCACCGCGTGTCGGCCTGACAAGCGGCGGCGCAGGCTTTGCCGCGCGGCTCGGCAGCCGTCTCGAAACTCCGGTAATCGCCGCCGGCACGATCGATGGAAAATTCGAGTTCGCCGAGTTTCGGTTCGACCACGCCGGCGCCGCGCACGCCCGAGACACAGCAATTCGCCGGCACGCGCCGCACGATCTCGCGCTTGAGCCAGCACATCGCCGGCGCGCCGGAGATCGACGGATAGGCGAAACTCCACGACCGGCAGGCTTTGTCGCGTTCGCAGCGGCTGGCGCAAACCGCAGGATCGCCGCTTGGCACCGGGGCGCTGGCGTAATCGCCGCCCGGCCGGTCAAACCCTGATTGCGCACGCGCCGGCGCGCTGGCCATTGCCGTTGCCGCGGCGACGAGAATAAGGGCGGCAAATGCCCCGGTCAGTGCGCGCATGCGTCGTCTCGCGTCGCCAGCCGCGTGCCCCCACGTCTAGCAAAACGCCGTTTGCCGGCGAATGCCACAAGAATCTTGCAGCATCGGTAAAGTTTGTCTCGTTCAGCCGCGAAAGTGTTTCGACAATTTAAGACCTTGCGCCTGATAATTGGAACCGATGCCGCTGCCGTAGAGCTGATCGGGGCGCGCCAGCATGTTCTCATAGACCAGACGGCCAACGATCTGCCCGTGCTCGAGAATAAACGGCACTTCGCGCGAACGCACTTCCAGCACCGCGCGGGCGCCAAGTCCGCCGGCGCCGGCATAGCCGAAGCCGGGATCGAAGAAGCCGGCGTAGTGCACGCGGAACTCGCCGACCAGCGGATCGAACGGCACCATTTCGGCGGCGTAATCGGGTGGCACCTGCACCGCTTCGGTGGACGCCAGGATGTAAAATTCGTCCGGGTCGAGAATGAGGCTGCGGTCGGCGCGCGCCGTCATCGGCTCCCAGAAATCGGCCACCTCATAGGCAGCGCGGCGCTCAACCTCGATGACCGCGGTGTGCCGCTTGGCGCGATAGCCGACAATGTCCTTGCCGTTGTGCAATCCGCCGCCGGAAAGGTCGACGCTTACCGCGACACCCTCACCCATCACCGCTTCGGCGCGATCGACCAGCCGCTCGCGCGCGTGCAAGGCGCGCAACGTTTCGCCGTCGAGCGTCGCCTCACCGCGGCGAAAGCGGATTTGCGACAGCCGCGATCCTTCACGGACCAGCACCGGAAATGTTTTCGGACTGATTTCGGCGTAAAGCGGCCCCTGATAGCCCTTCTCGACTCGATCGAAGCCGCGGGTTTCATCGGCAATCACCCGGGTAAAGACATCGAGACGTCCGGTCGAGCTTTTCGGATTAGTAGAAGCTGAGATATCGTCGGGTAAGGCCAAACTTTCAATTAGCGGCACGATGTAGACGCAGCCGGTTTCCAGCACGGCGCCATCGGTCAACGCGAATTCGTGCAGTTTGAGATCGGCAATGCGGCGCGCGACCGCCGTGCCCGGACCGGGCAGAAAACTTGCGCGGACGCGATAGGCGATCGCACCCAGGCGCAAGTCGAGACTGGCCGGCTGAATTTGATCCGGCGCGAATGGCCGCTTCGCAGCAATCGCGTGCTCCGCCGCCAGTTCCGCAATCATGCGGTCGGGCAAAATTCCCTGGTTGGAGGGCTTAAGGGCGACCGGCACGGCTCACCAAATGGGGGCCCGCTTCAGGTAGGTAATTTCGGGCGGCAGCGATCTAACCCGATGCCCGGCTTGACGGAAAGGTAGCTGCGGCGTAAGAGCGATCTTATCCCGTGGTCATTTGAGCCGGCCGGCTTGCAGCCACGTTAAACAAATCGCTAAAAGGCCGGGGACGCTTGAGCCCGGCCTGAGGATTATTCCTCCCGGCCGGGTTTTGTTTTGCCTGGCCAACGAGGAGGGCCACATGACTGCGTCCAAACCCGATCGCTATCGCCCCGAGACCCGGCTGGTCCATGCAGGCACGCTGCGCTCGCAATTCGGCGAGACCTCCGAGGCATTGTTCCTCACCCAGGCCTACGTGTACGAGAACGCCGCGCAGGCCGAGCGCCGCTTCAAGAACGAAGAGCCGGGCTTCCAATATTCGCGCTTCGCCAATCCAACGGTGGCGATGTTCGAACAGCGCATGGCGGCGTTTGAAGGCGCCGAAGCGGCGCGCGCCACCGCGACCGGCATGGCGGCGGTGACGCTCGCAATGGTCGGCCAGCTCAAGGCCGGCGACCATGTGGTTGCGGCGAAAGCTTTGTTCGGCTCCTGCCGCTATATCGTGGAAGACTATCTGCCGCGCTTCGGCGTCGCCTCGACCTTGGTCGACGGCACCGACCTCAGTCAGTGGCGCAACGCCGTGCGGCCGAACACCAAGACATTTTTCATCGAAACGCCGACCAATCCAACGCTGGAAATCATCGACATTGCTGCCGTCGCCGAGATTGCGCACGCCGCCGGCGCGACGTTGGTGGTCGACAACGTCTTCGCCACGCCGATCTTCCAGTCGCCGCTCGCACTCGGCGCGGATTGCGTAGTCTATTCGGCGACCAAGCATATCGACGGCCAGGGGCGCTGCCTCGGCGGCGTCATCCTCGGCTCGCAAGACTTCATCCAGAAAAACGTTCACACGCTGCTGCGGCAAACCGGGCCGTCGATATCGCCGTTCAACGCCTGGGTGCTGCTCAAGGGCCTGGAGACATTGC
>JASHSY010000409.1 GCA_030040825.1 Xanthobacteraceae bacterium | reverse complement strand
GCTGCGGCGCGCCAAGCGCGCCAACCACGAGGCGATCGCGCTGGACGATTACGTGCTCGCGCAGCCGCCGGTTTATACCGGGCCGCCAAAGCCGCGCGATCCTTCAAAGCCGCCAGAGGCGGCGCCGCTGCCGGCCTACGTGCCGGTGGTGGCGGATTTTGTCGCCGCGGCCGAGCGCGAATTCAACTTCGTGCCGCAGCAGCCGCAAAGCGAAAGCGAATTTAAGCAGGCCTATGCACGGGTAGCGCTCGCGGCCGGGCTGACGCGCGAACAGGTCGTGCGCATTTACGGTTTCGAAGCCGGCGGCAACGGCGAATACGACGTCCAGGCGGGGCTTGAAAACAACAAACAGGCGCGCGCCATTACCACGGCGCTCGGCTACAATCAGCTTCTATCGACCAACAGCGTCGAGATCGTCGCCGAGAGCGGCAATGCGTTCGTTAAAGCGTTGCTCGCGCGCGCCACGCCATTGCCGGACGGCCTCGGGAACGCGCTCAAGGCGAAGATTGTCATCCTGCGCAAAATGATCGGCTTTGCCCGCAGCGTTCCGGACGATTGGAATAAGCACCAATTACTCGCCAATACCCCGAAGGGGCTGGGCGTTCATGCCTTGAATTTGGACCTGGACATCGGCCCGTTGCTGCAGACCCAGAAGCTGATGGATTCGGTCGGGTTTGCGCGTCGCAAGGGATTGGAGACGACACTGACCGCCGCCGAGCTGGAAATGATGAATCTCACCGGCGACGGCAGCGGCTTTGACATGATTACCATGCCGGTCGCCTGGCGCGACAAGGTGCCGACGGCCAACTTCTTTCAGGAAAGTGGCTATCGCGATAATCCGGTCGCGCAACGCAACAACGTCGTCGCCAAGCTGATCGCGGCGACCGACGCGGTTATGGATCGGGAGATCAAAAAGCCCGGCGCCCGGGAATTAGCGGCGGCGCTGCGATGAAGGATGCGCCCGCGCCGTTGAAGCCGCTTTTCGATTGCGCAGTTTTTTCCTGTGAAAAGTGCCCCACCTTTCTCGCCTCTTTCACACGGGCCCGTCTTATCCGCCTCGCGCCTCGTCGCCGACCGCGCTTATTGGTAGGCCCGAACGGCGATAGTGAAGAGGAAATGGGCATGACAACCATAACGGGGCGAAACGTCCGGAATACCGGGGGGCGAATGCCCGGCGATTTAATAAAATTCTTGATTTCAAGCCGGCGCAGGGTATCTCCCGGATTCATCGGCAGTGGGGTAGGGTGACACATGAAAGACGAAGCGATTGCGGCGGCAGTCGAGCGGTTCGTCAAGAAAATCAGTTTCGCCGCCCAGCAGGAGCTTGAGCGGGCGCTCCGTTCGGCGCTCGCCGATGGCAGATTGCAGGGGCATGAGAGTCTGACGGCGGCGGTCACCGTCACCAGCGAAAAAATAGGGCTGATGGCGACGATCTACAGCACCGTCGATCTGTAATCTCCAATTCCGATGCGAATGAGTGTCCGGAGATCGAACGAGGTGGTTAAAAAAGGGGCATCGTGAGCCGCGCGCACCCCGCCCCATTTAGGCCCATTGCTTTGCAGACATTGCCGACACGTCGGATCCCCTCGCTGACGTCCGCCACGCTGCATGAGCCGAACCCGAACATGAGTCCGGCTTTGGGATCGTTCTGAAAGAACGGTGCAAGCGAATAGAGTCCGACACCGGTTGCTTCGGCGCGCGAAATGAGCTCGTCGGTCGGAAAGCCCGGCGGTAACAGCGCGGCCAAATGCAGACCGGCGACGGCGGGAACCGGTTGCAGGAACGGAAGCCATCGCTCCAGCGCGCGCAGCAGCGTTGTCTGCCGCTCGAAATAAATTCGCTGCATGCGGCGAATGTAACGAGCGAAGTGCCCCTCGGCGATGAACGTAGCAATGACGTGCTGTTCGCTGGTCTCGCTGTGGCGATCAGTGAGCCACTTCACTGACAGAAACGGCGAATAGAGGCTTGGCGGGGCCACCACGAAGCCGAGGCGGAGGCTGGGAAACAGTACCTTCGAAAAAGTGCCGAGATAGATCACACTTCCGTGGGTGTCGAGCCCTTGAAGAGCGTCGAGCGGGCGGCCGCCGTAACGGAATTCGCTATCATAATCATCCTCGATGATGACCGCGCGACAGCGGCTCGCCCATTCCAACAGCGCACGGCGGCGGCTGAGCGACAGCGGCACTCCCAAGGGAAATTGATGCGAAGGCGTAACGTATACGGCCTTGGCGCTTTTTGGCAGCCGATCGGTGCAGATGCCTTCACCATCCACCGGCACCGCGACGATGCGCGCGCCGAGCGCCCGAAATGCAGCGATTGCCCCCGGGTAGCCAGGGTCTTCCATGGCTACTACATCGTTCGGTTCGATCAGAATCCGCGCGACGATGTCCAAAGCTTGCTGCGCGCCGCTGACGACGATCACGTCGTCGGCGGTGCAATGCAATGCGCGCGTATGACTGAAATGGCGCGCAATCGATCGCCGCAGCGCGGGGTCGCCCGCTGCATCTGCGTAATACGCGGTGGATGCGGAAAGGTCTTTTGACTGACGGGCGGTAATGCGGCGCCAGGCGGTCATCGGAAACAGTCGGAGTTCGGGAACGCCGGGACGAAAGTCGAACGGCAGATCCCGGCGCGGTACGATGGCCTGTGGCGGCGAGACGCGGCGGCCGAATGCGCTTAGTCGCGGAATTTCGTTGGTCGTGCTTTTGCGCTGGCGCGCATCCTCGCGCGGAAAAT
Organism: Xanthobacteraceae bacterium; assembly: GCA_030040825.1. GTDB lineage: Bacteria > Pseudomonadota > Alphaproteobacteria > Rhizobiales > Xanthobacteraceae > BOG-931. The sequence continues at coordinate 5,248 of JASHSY010000409.1, read as the reverse complement.
GCTGGCTGACATACGTGCCCGATCCGATGTCCGAGCGCAGGTAGCCCTCGCTCACCAACCGCCCATAGGCGGACAGGACGGTATTGCGCGAAAGATTCAGTTGCCGGGCTAATTCGCGGCTGGCCGGCAATTGCTCATCGATCGACAGCCGGCCATCGCGAATGGCGCGTCGGATACCGTGATAAACCTGATCGGACAGGTGCTTACGGCCATCGATGGGAATACTCAGTTCCAGCTTTCGCTCCGCTGTCCCGGCTTAAAAGTGGCTCTGTGAATCGGCAAAAAAGTGGCTCTAGGAGGGAGCCGGACGCTGTACTAGCATTTGCCGCGGTGGGACGCAAAAGCGAGCGCCCCGAATGAGGGAGACGACCGATGGCACTTGAGAAGGCCGAAAAGATTCTCGAGGGAAAACGGGTTCAAGTTCGCAAGTTGAACGAGAAGTTCGACCACACCCAACTCTTAGCCGACGACGAATGGTATCCGAAAGCGGTCCGCCGTTCGATCCGGCCCGCCCGCTGGAATTGGAAAGACTGTCTGGCCCGCCTGCAGGAGATCGCGAGCGATCCCATCCCCGGGGCTGACCGACGTTTCATTATTTTGGTCCATGACGACACCGAGGAAGCCACTTCGACGGCTCCCGGGGCGCTGATCGGAATGACCATCCTCAATCCCGGTGAAGGCCTCAAGGCGCATCGCCACAATTCGTTTGCGATCTATCACGTCCTGCAGGGCACCGGCTTTGACGTCATGCAAAACGAGGACGAGCCCGAGCCGACCAAAATCGAATGGTCGAAAGGCGACACCTTTCTCTGCCCGCCCTGGACCTACCACCAGCACGTCAACGACGGCGCCGAGCAGGCCATCATCCTGACCGTTCAGGATTTCCCGCTGCTGGCAGCGCAGCGTAGCCTGATGTTCGAAGAGCCGCGCGGCGTCAACAACATCAAAGCCGTCACGAAAAAATTCGTCCCTCATCGCGATACCGCCGGCAGCTTCAAGCTCGACGTCTAACCGTTACGTTTGGCAGGAGAAGCGCATGCGTATGACTGAGGAAATGAAGCGGATGGTCGAGCATCTGCGGCTTTGTTATGTCGCCACGGTCACGCCGGATGGCAAGCCGAACCTCTCTCCGAAAGGATCGCTGAAGGTTTGGAATGATGAAAGTGTCGTGTTTGCCGATATCGCCTCGCCGATCACAATCCGTAACCTGCGTGCCAATCCGTTCATCGAGATCAACATGGTCGATCCGTTCCTTCGACGCGGCTTTCGATTCAAAGGTCGAGCCGAAATTTACGAAAACGGGCCGGAGTTCGATTTTGTCGCCGAGGATTTGTGGAGCAGGGAAGGGCGCCAATACCCGGTCAACGCCGTGGTCAAGGTGATGATCGAGGAGGCTTTTCCAGTCCTCTCTCCCGCATACACCTTCAATGACCACGTCAAGGAGGAACAAGTCCGAGCGGTTTGGTTAAAACGTTACGGAGTCGCGGAACACGTCGTCGAGGAAATAGCAACAGTCGAACGATAAGCCGGGAGGGAGACTATGCGGTGCAACCCAAGTGTAGGGACATTCGTGGCCGCGGCGCTGCTGTGTGCGGCGGCGCCATTTTGTGGAATGCAAGCACGTGCCGCCGAACGGGACGTGCACATCGCGCTGTCATTTCCCAACGGGGTGGTGTGGCCGTATTTTTCGGTGGCCAGCAAAATGGGTTTTGCGCGTGAGGAGGGTATCAATTTCAAGCTCGTCTCCACCGACGGTTCGGCCGCATCCTATAAGGCGCTGGCGACGCGACAGGTGGATTTCGCCATGACACAACCGGCGCAGATTCTTAACGGCCTTGCGCTCGGCGAAAAAATTACTTCGGTGTATACCGCGTATCAGGGCCACGTCTATCAATTCGCAACGCTGGCGAGCTCACCGTTTCACAGGATTGCTGACCTCAAGGGCCAGAAAATCGGAATATCTTCGGTGGCCGGCGGCCAGTTCGCCTATTTGCGCGCCGCACTCAAGGATGCCGGTCTCGATCCGGATAAGGACGTACAAATCGCGGAAGTCGGGCGAGGCGGCGCCGCCGCCATCGCGCTGAAAGACAACCGGATTGCCGCCTACTCGGCCTCATTTGTCGACATGATGACCATCGGGCAGGCCGGCGAAAAGCTGCGACTGTTCCTGGAAGGTCCGACGGCAACGTTCTTTAGCGACTCGCTTGCCGTTCAAACAACCGTCGTGCAGCAGGATCCGAAGCTGATCGTCGGGGTCGGTCGGGCGATCGCGAAAGGCACGGAGTTCTGTATGACAAACGTCGAAGCCTGCTGGAACATCGTGGCCACGTATGTTCCGGACACCACGCGCAAGCCGGAGTTCACCAAGCCGCTCCTCAAGGCGGTGTTGGAACTGCATCGCTTGCCACCGCAAGCCAACGGCCAATGGGGCTATCAACGTCTCGAAGCATGGCAGGCCGTCGAGGATTTTCTTATCGACGGCGGTCAGCTCAAGCAGAAAGTCGACGTCAAGGAAGCTTTCACCAACGCGTTTATCCCGGATATCAATAAATTCGATGCGGCAAAGGTGAAAGAACTGGCGCAACAAGCAGAATAATCCGCGGAGTATAACGAGCGTGGTCGGACAGATCAGACTCGTGCAGTCTATGGAACCATCCGCGTCGGATCGTCCGCGCCCGGCAATAGAGCTTATCGGTCTTCGCAAAGAATTTTTGCTCGGTAAGGAATTGCTGGTTGCGTTGGAAGAAATTTCGCTCACGATCATGGAAGGCGAGTTCTTCACGCTGGTCGGACCGAGCGGCTGCGGCAAGACGACGTGTCTCAACATCATTGCCGGGTTAGAGTCGGATAGCGGCGGTTCCGTCGTGATCGCAGGCAGGCAGGTCACCAAGCCCAGCCGCGACATCGGCATGATGTTTCAAACCCCGGTGCTGCTGCCGTGGCGCTCAAACCTGGACAACGTGCTGCTGCCCGCCGAAGTATTCGGTCTTGACAAAAAGGCGTTGCGCAAAAGAGCGATATCATTGCTTGAACTCGTCGGTCTTGGCGCGTTCGCGCAGCGTTATCCGTTCGAATTGTCGGGCGGGATGCAGCAACGCGTGGCCATCTGCCGGATGCTGCTCTGCGATCCGGCGGTATTGCTGATGGATGAACCTTTCTCGGCGCTGGACGAAATGACCCGTGAGTTCCTGAACATGGAGCTTTTGCGGATTTGGCAGGATCGGCGCAAGACCGTGGTATTCGTGACCCACAACATCGGCGAGGCCGTACTTCTTTCCGATCGTATTGGTGTCATGGCGGCCCGGCCCGGACGGCTTCGCGAAGTCGTGCCGATAGATCTGCCGCGGCCGCGCGATAAATCAACATTGGTCGATCCGCATTTCTTCCGACTGGTCGCGCGCGTGCGGGGGATACTCGGATGAAGGGATCGAAACAACCGCGCCGGCGGCTGGCCGACCAGGCCGTCGCCATAGGCCTGATCGCCGCTTTCGTTTGTTTCTGGGAGGCCGTTTGCCGGCTGGGATTGGTATCGGCGTTGGTGCTGCCGCCACCGTCAGCGGTAGCGCGCGAGTTTTACTATGTGTGCCGCGAAATCGCGGCCGGTGGTCCAATGCGCTTCGATTTGCTCGTGACCCTATACGAGGCCGTGGCGGGCTTTTTGCTTGCGGTCGTTTTTGCGTTTGTCGCCGGTACGCTCATCGCTGAAATGCCGGTCCTTCGCCGCGTGATGATGCCATATCTTGTTGCGATTAATGCCGCGCCGAAAATCGCCTTCGCTCCCTTGCTGGTAGTTTGGTTCGGTTTCGGCGCCGGCTCGAAGGTGGTGATGGCCGCGCTCATCGCGTTCTTTCCCGTACTGGTGAATATCGTCGCCGGTCTCGCCGGCGCCGATCCCGCCAAACTACGGCTGATGCAGTCGCTGGCTGCGTCGAGCTGGATGACGTTCAGCAAGGTAAAACTACCCGATGCGCTGCCGGCGATATTTGCCGGACTTAAAACGGCGATCGTGTTCGCCGTGGTGGGCGCGGTGGTGGGCGAATTCGTCGGAGCCGACGCCGGACTCGGACACCTGATCAAGCAGACGGACTATCAGCTCGATGTGGCGCTTACTTTTGCGATCATTGTCCTGTTGTCGCTAGTCGGAATATTGCTTTTCTACGCAGTCGAATGGCTCGAGCGCCGGACATTGTTCTGGGCGCCGAGACACTGAAAGCATCAAAAAAGCAGGTTCAGGAGGATGTAATGTCTATCGGTTCGGAAATGGCGAATAATGCCGCCTCGCTCATCATCGACCACCAGATTTCCGAAAATAACGGCGACCACGTCGCGCTTCGCTTTCGCGACAAACGCTATTCGTACAACGATCTGGCGGCACTGATGAATCGCGCCGGCAACATGATGCGCCGGCTTAGCGTCACTGCGGGGGATATTGTTTTGATTGCGGTTGCGCCGTCACCCTCGTTGCTGGCAAGCGTTTTCGGCGCCATGAAGATCGGTGCGGTGCCAATGCTGGTTCCGAGCGATGCGTCGTCGCAGGTGATTGCGTCGCTGGGCGAAAAGCAGAAGCCGAAGATGCTGATTGCCGATGCGGCTCGGGTGGCCAAACTTCATCGTCCCGGTCAGGACATTACGCTGGTGGTTGTTGGCGAGGCTGCGGAAGGGCAGCGATCGTTCCTTCAGGAGATGCGCGAGAGCCCGTCATCGCTGACAAAAAGTGCGATTGCCAATGGCGCAGCCGCCTTGGCGGTGGTGCAGGCGAACGAATCCAAACTTGTTTCGCATGCGCAATTGGCGGACGCTCGCTCCGAGGTGCCGTTGGCAATTCAGTTCGAAGGTTGGAATCTCGGCGGGGCGTTAGGCCGCTTTGCGCGTGGCGAGGAGGAGATCATCGCCTGAATGGGTAATTTTGGGCCGTAAACGAACCAAAATGCCGCTGCCGTTGAAAAAATGGTGGGCGCTGTAGGGATTGAACCTACGACCTCTCCCGTGTGAAGGGAACGCTCTCCCGCTGAGCTAAGCGCCCGACCTGGCAATATCAATGGTTTACTATGTCGCCAGTCGTGTCGCCAATGACTGACGCCGATCATACTAACCGCCATGGCGACGAGAGCAAGACATGGGAGCTATCTATTCCAGCGGCCCGGTTCGGCCAACTGGTATGTCAAGCTGCGATCCGCCTCCGGCCGCGTAGAGCGTTCGCTAGGCAGCTACTCCAGAACGGCCATCGCGCCCGCGTGAACCGGAATTT
>JASHSY010000408.1 GCA_030040825.1 Xanthobacteraceae bacterium | reverse complement strand
GGGTTTCCCTCCAGCAGGCCGGAGACATTGCCGATCGCGCTTGCGGCGAAAATCCCGGCAAGCAGGGTGCCGGTTGCCCCGCCTACGCCGTGTACCCCGAACACGTCGAGGGAATCGTCGTAGCCGAAAATGAACTTCAGCCGGGTACAACTCCAATAACAGATCGCACCGGCGATGAGACCGATGATGACGCCGTGCCAGGGCAGCACAAAACCCGATGCCGGCGTAATCGCACCAAGACCGGCCACGGCGCCCGAAATCATGCCGAGCACGGATGGCTTGCCCAACCGCATCCATTCGAGCGCCATCCAGGTCAGTGCGCCGGTGCACGCGGCGAGGTGCGTGGCCAGAATCGCAAACACGGCACGCGAATTGGCGCCGAGCGCCGAGCCGCCGTTGAAGCCGAACCAGCCCACCCACAGAAGGCCGGTGCCGATCACCGCCAGCGAGAGATCGTAGGGCGCGAAATTCTCGCTGCCGTAGCCACGGCGTGCGCCTAGCACCAGTGCGCCGACGAGACCGGCAACGCCGGCATTAACATGCACCACGGTTCCGCCGGCGAAGTCGATAAGCCCGGCCGTAGCGAGAAAACCGCCGCCCCAAACCCAATGCGTGATCGGCACGTAGACGACAAGCAACCAGAGCGCGGCAAACCATAAAAAGGCCGAGAAACGCATCCGATCCGCGACCGATCCAGCCACCAGCGCTACGGTGATGACGGCAAACGTCATCTGGTAAATCATGAACAAGGCTTCCGGAATTGTCTTTGCCCACGGACTGATCGTATCAAGGCCCATCCCATTGAGCAGAAGGCGATCGAGCGTGCCGAGAAACGGCGCGTCGCCGACGAAGGCGAGCGTATAGCCCACAGCCGCCCACAGGATCGAGCACAACGCCGTCGCCGCGAGGCTCTGCGCCATGGTCGCAAGGACGTTCTTCTTGCGGACCATTCCGGCATAGAACAAGGCAAGGCCGGGCAAAGTCATCATCAGCACGAGCGCGGTTGCCACGATCATCCAGGCGGTGTCGGCCCGATCGATAGAAGCCGCCGGCTGCGCTGCCGCCGGCGAAATGGCGAGGCCGGCAATCACGGCAATCGCACCGGTAATGCGCCCAGCGCGAGCGATCGAAGCCACCCTCATGCAGTCCCCCCGAGATTTTTAGATTCGATCGTCAGAGCGCGTCGGCGTCGACCTCGCCGGTGCGGATGCGCATTGCGCCCTCGATCGGAGCAACGAAAATCTTGCCGTCGCCAATTTGGCCGGTCTTGGCGGCAACGCTGATAGCCTCGACGACCCGGTCGGCCATTTCCGAGGAGACCGCGATTTCGATCCGCACCTTCGGTAAGAAATTCACCGCATATTCGGAGCCGCGATAAATCTCCATATGGCCCTTCTGCCGGCCATACCCCTTCACTTCGGTAACGGTCATGCCGTGAACGCCTATGGCGGTGAGCGCATCGCGCACCTCTTCGAGCTTGAACGGCTTGATGACGGCGATGACGAGCTTCATGGGAGGGTACGGTCCTTGGAGAATGTGCAAAATTACTGCACATATTATCGGCATCACGGTCAAGAATTAAGCGCGAAATCCGCGCAAAGCGCGCCGAAAGGACACCGATCACTTAATGGCGGTGCATAACCTGCGTAAAAAAGAGCGCCGTCAAGCCGGCTTCGATTGCCGCTGCCGCAGCAGGCCCTCCTGCACGACAGAGGCGACTAAAGTTCCGTCGCTCGAGAAGATCAGACCGCGGGCGAAACCGCGCGCACCGCCGAGATTGGGGCTGTCTTCCGCGTATAACAGCCAATCGTCCGCGCGAAACGGCCGGTGAAACCACAAAGCGTGGTCGAGGCTAGCGGCCATAATATCCTCATTGAACACGGTTTTGCCGAGCGGCACGAGGGCAGTGTCAAGCAAGGTCATATCGGAAGCATAGGCGAGGACGCATTGGTGGATCGCTGGTTCGTCCGGTAGGCGGCCGGTCGCGCGAAACCAGATATGAAAGCGGTTGCCGGGAATTTTCTCGCCGAGATAGCGGCCATACTCAACTGGCCGCAACTCAATCGGCCGGTCGCGCTCGTAATAGCGCCGCACCGGCTCGGACATGCGCGGCAAAAGCTTGTCTCTAACTTCGGCCTCGCTCGGTAATTGGTCGGGTGTCGGGACGTTCGGCATCTCGAATTGGTGCGACCACCCCTCCTCGGCGATGTGAAACGATACCGACATGGAGTAGATCGCGCGGCCGTGCTGAATCGCCACCACGCGCCGGGTGGTGAAGCTCCTGCCGTCGCGAATACGATCGACTTCATAGATGATCGGTACCTTCGGATCGCCGCCGAGCAAAAAGTAGGCGTGCAGCGAATGTGGCGGGCGGCTCGCGACGTCCTCGACAGTCCTACAAGCCGCAACCAGGGCCTGGCCGATGACCTGTCCACCGAATACCCGCTGCCAACGCGATTGCGGCGAGCGGCCGCGGAACAGATTCACCTCGAGCGGCTCGAGATCGAGAATGGAAAGGACATCTTGGATGGCAGCGGACATAGAGGGAGTTCCGTTTGGTGTCCGAAATGCGGTCGGCGACGGCCGCAACGATGAATTCGCAGACTTATCCAGCAATGCTACACTAGTGGATCGGATTTGACATTCGCTACCCACCTCGCGGCGAACTCGTGAAGCGAATATCAAATCCAAGTTCACTAGGATTCATATTCGGCTAGCGGTCCGTTAATTCTGACATTCGCACGAGAGGATGCCGAAAACGGAGGCGAATGTTAGAATCGAACCACCGGTTGCAGCTTAGAAACAGATCCTCGTAAGGCGTTGCGTGCTATGAGCGGACGAAACGACCAGATCGATGTGCTGATTGCCGGCGGCGGCTTTGCCGGGCTGACGTTGGCAATTGCGCTTCGGCAGGCGCTGGGGTCCAGCTTTTCCGTCACCGTCGCCGATCCTGCACTCGGCAAGAACCATACCGGCGATGAGCGCGCGTCGGCGATTGTCGCGGCCGCGCGGCGACTGTTTGAAGCTCTCGGCGTCTGGCAAGACGTAGCCGAGCAGGCCCAGCCGATTCTCGACATGGTGGTGACCGACAGTCGGCTTGGCGATGCGGTGCGCCCGACATATCTCACCTTCGGCGGCGAGATCGAGCCGGGCGAGCCGTTCGCCCATATGATCGAGAACCGTCATCTGCTCGGTGCGCTGGAAACGAAAGCGACAACCGCCGGCGTAGTGTTGCGCGCTTGCGCCGTCGATCGAACTACAGCGAATGGCGAGCGCGTTAATGCCGGACTGCGTGACGGCGGAGCGATCAACGCGCGACTGGTCGTTGCTGCCGATGGCGCCCGTTCTTCCTTGCGTGAAAACGCGGGCATTGCCGTACACGGCTGGGATTACGGCCAGTCGGCGATTGTCATCACCGTCGGCCACGAACGCGACCATGGCGGCCGCGCCGAAGAGCATTTCCTACCGAACGGCCCATTTGCGATTCTGCCGCTCAAGGGGCGCCGCTCATCGATCGTGTGGACCGAAACGACGGCGGAAGCGGAGCGCATTGTAGCGCTGCCCGACGATGCGTTTCACGCCGAACTCGAACAGCGCTTTAAGCTGCACCTCGGCGAAATCACCACGCTCGGTGCGCGGCGCGTTCATCCGCTCGGATTTTTCGTCGCACGCACGTTCATCGCCGAACGCCTCGCGCTGGTCGGAGATGCCGCGCATCTTATCCATCCGATCGCCGGGCAGGGACTCAATATGGGGCTCAAAGACGTCGCCGCGCTTGCCGAAGTAATCGTTGACGCCGCGCGCCTTGGCCTCGATCCAGGCGGCGCCACGGTGCTCGAGCGCTATCAGCGCTGGCGGCGGTTCGACACCATGACCATGGGGCTTGCCACCGACGGCCTCAACCGCCTGTTCTCGAACCGCTCGGCGGCGCTGCGGCTTGCGCGCGATGTCGGACTTGGTCTGGTCGACCGTTTGCCCGGGCTCAAGCGGCTGTTTATCCGCGAAGCGGCGGGCCTGGTCGGCGAGGTTCCGAAGCTGCTGCGCGGCGAGGCGCTTTAACCCGGCACGATCCAAGGCCTTCAACACATGGCTTTCAACCACATCGCGGTGATCGGCGGTGGCGCCTGGGGCAGCGCGCTCGCACTAACCTGCGCGCGCGCCGGTCGAAAGGTCACGCTGTGGGAGCCGGCCGCCGGCTACGCGGCCCAGCTGATGAAGACGCGCGAAAGCCCTTTCCTGCCGGGGTTGAAGATCGATGACAGTATTGCGCTGGCCGGCGACGTTGCTGACGTGGTGCGCGCGTCCGCCCTATTGCTGGTCGTGCCGGCGCAAGCCGTGCGCGCCGTGGCAACGATCGTCGCACCACACCTGACCCGCGGCACGCCACTGATTGTTTGTGCCAAAGGAATCGAGCGCGCTACCAAGAAGTTCATGAGCGAAGTGATCGCTGAATGCGCTCCGAACGCGGTGCCGGCGATCTTGTCGGGGCCGAGCTTTGCCGCCGACGTCGCCCGCGGACTACCCACGGCGGTCACATTGGCGGCGAACGACGGCAAACTCGCCGGCGAGCTGGCGCACGCGATCGGCTCGATCAGCTTTAGGCCCTATCACTCGACCGACGTGCGCGGTGTCGAACTTGGCGGTGCGACCAAGAATGTGCTGGCCATAGCCGCCGGCGCGGTCGCCGGCCGCGGCCTTGGCGCCAGCGCCGCTGCCGCCCTGATTACCCGTGGCTTCGCGGAACTGGTTCGCTTCGGCAAAGCGTACGGGGCGAAAACGGAGACGATGACCGGCCTGTCCGGGCTCGGCGATCTGTTGCTTACCTGCTCGAGCCCGCAGTCCCGCAACTTCACCTTTGGCGTCAATCTTGGCCGCGGCCAAAAGCCGGACGAGATCGGCGGCGGCTTGGCCGAGGGCGTCTTCACAGCGCCCGTTTTGCTGGAGATGGCGCACGAGCGCTCGGTCGATATGCCGATCGCATCCGCAGTCGCCGCGCTACTCGACGGCAAGGTAAACGTCGACGTAGCAATCGAGACGCTGCTGTCGCGTCCGTTCAAAGCGGAGGGTTGAGCATGGCGTATTGGCTGTTGAAAACCGAGCCGGAGGAATTCTCCTGGAGCGATCAGGTCAAGCGCGGCGCCAAGGGCGAAACCTGGAGCGGCGTGCGCAATTTCATCGCCCGCAAAAACCTGAAAGAGATGAAGAAGGGCGAGAAGTTCTTCTTCTATCACACCGGCGACGAGAAACAGGTGGTCGGCATCGGCGAAGTGATCCGCGAGCATTATTCCGATCCGACCGCCGGCAAGGGCGAACCCTGGGTTGCCGTCACGACGGTCGCCGTCGAGCCCTTGCCGCAGCCGGTAACGCTTGCCGCCGTCAAGGCGGAGCCGCAGCTCAAAGACATGGCGCTGGTGAAATACGCCCGCCTGTCGGTACAACCGGTAACGCCGGAGCAATGGAAGCTCGTCTGCAAGATGGGCGGCCTGAAGGCCTGACCGACCTTTTGTCTATAGGCGGATCGTCGAATAAGGCGGGGCGTCGCGTCGCGGGCAGGCGGCTTGTCCGGACGCGCGCTGCAAGCGCATAATGTAACGGGGAGAACGCTTTAGCCGGGCCGCGTCGGTCGCGGTTGCGTGGAGGATATTATGACCGACAAGATTTATGAGGTTCCTGCCGATTGGGCCAAACGCGCCTTGGTGACCGACGCAGAATACAAGAAGATCTACGAGCGCTCGATCGCCGATCCCGACGGATTTTGGGCCGAGCACGGTAGGCGGATTCACTGGTACCGGAATTTCAGCAAGGTCAAGAACACCTCGTTTGCCAAAAACAATGTCTCGATAAAATGGTACGAGGACGGCGTCACCAATGCCGCCTACAACTGCATCGACCGCCACTTGGCTAAGCGCGGCAACCAGACCGCCATCATCTGGGAAGGCGACGACCCCAAGGATTCGAAAAAGATCACCTATCAGGAGCTGCACGACCACGTCTGCCGCTTCGCCAACGTTCTGCGCAACCGCAACGTCAACAAAGGCGACCGCGTCACCATCTACATGCCGATGATTCCGGAGGCGGCCTACGCTATCCTCGCCTGTGCACGCATCGGTGCAATCCATTCCGTCGTATTCGGCGGCTTTTCACCGGACTCGCTTGCCGGCCGCATTGAGGACTGCAAATCGAACGTTGTCATCACGGCGGACGAGGGTCTGCGTGCCGGCCGCAAAATCCCGCTCAAAGCCAACACCGACGCGGCAATCAACAAGGTCGGCGGCGTCGATCATGTCATCGTCGTGCGGCGCACCGGCGGTACGGTCGACATGACGCCCGGCCGCGACGTCTGGTACCACGACGCGGCGGAGCAGGTGACAGCGGAGTGTCCGTGCGAGGAAATGAACGCAGAGGACCCGCTGTTCATCCTTTACACCTCAGGCTCGACCGGCAAGCCGAAGGGCGTACTGCACACGACCGCCGGCTATCTGATCTACGTCGCGATGACGCACCAGTACGTCTTCGACTATCACGACGGAGAAATTTACTGGTGCACCGCCGACGTCGGCTGGGTCACCGGCCATAGCTACATCGTCTACGGACCGCTGGCGAACGGCGCCACGACGCTGATGTTCGAAGGCGTACCGAATTACCCGAGCGTGTCGCGCTTCTGGGAGGTGATCGACAAGCATAAGGTCAACATTTTTTATACCGCGCCGACAGCGATCCGCGCCCTGATGCAATCGGGCGACGATCCGGTGAAGAGGACCTCGCGCGCGTCGCTGCGATTACTCGGCTCGGTCGGTGAGCCGATCAATCCCGAAGCCTGGGAGTGGTATCACCGCGTAGTCGGCGACGGCCGGTGCCCGATCGTCGATACCTGGTGGCAGACCGAAACCGGCGGCATTCTGATCACGCCGCTGCCGGGCGCCACGCGATTGAAGCCCGGCTCGGCGACGCGGCCGTTCTTCGGCATCGCGCCGCAAATCGTCGATGCCGAGGGCAAAGTGCTCGAGGGTGCGGCCACCGGCAATCTGTGCATCGCCGATTCGTGGCCCGGCCAGATGCGCACGGTCTACGGCGACCACCAGCGGTTCGTCGAAACCTATTTCAGCGCCTATCCCGGCAAATACTTTACCGGCGACGGCTGCCGGCGCGACGAGGACGGCTATTACTGGATCACCGGTCGCGTCGACGACGTGATCAACGTTGCCGGCCATCGGATGGGTACGGCCGAGGTGGAATCGGCCTTGGTGGCGCACCCCAAGGTGTCGGAAGCCGCCGTGGTTGGCTATCCGCACGATATCAAGGGTCAGGGCATCTACGCTTATGTCACCCTGATGGCCGGCGAAAACCCGAGCGACGATTTGCGCAAGGAACTTACCGGCTGGGTGCGCAAGGAGATCGGTCCGATCGCCTCACCGGACCTCATCCAGTTCGCGCCCAATTTGCCGAAAACCCGCTCCGGTAAGATCATGCGGCGGATTTTGCGCAAGATCGCCGAGGACGAATTCCGCAATCTGGGCGATGTTTCGACATTGGCCGACCCGGCAGTGGTCGATGACCTTGTCAATAACCGGCAGAATCGAAGGAGCGCCTGAGGCAATCGAGCAGGCCCATCTATATTCCCTCTTCCCGCGAAACCGGCGGGGAGGGGAAAACGAGGCGCTGGTGCACGCGCGCCACACTCTCCGGGGAAATTTGCGAAATCCTCCGAAAATCTCCGGGTGTTGCTCCGGCGATACTGAGGAAACCCGCACCTTCGACTAACATCTGGCAGCAACTTCACGGGTTCCGCGTATGTATGGAAAAATCCTGCTTGCGGCCATGCTGACGGCCATGCTTGGCACGCTCGCGCCGGGCGTAGCGCAGGCGCATGGCAACGTCGTGACCATGAAGGAAAGCTACACGCCGGGCACCATCATCGTGCACACGGCGGAGCGGCGGCTCTACTACGTGACCGGATGGGGCGGACAGGCCATCAGTTATCCGGTCGGCGTCGGCCGCGCCGGCAAGCAATGGTCGGGGACGTCCTACATCAGTGGCAAATACAACCATCCGGCGTGGTCGCCGCCACCTGCGGTGCTGCGCGATTCACCGCATATGGCGCGGCTCATTCCAGGCGGCTCGCCGCGTAATCCCATGGGTGTCGCAGCGATGACGATCGGCAGCGGCGAGTACGCAATCCACGGTACCAATAATCCAGCCTCGATCGGCCACTTCGTCTCCTATGGCTGCATCCGCATGTACAATGCCGACATCACCGACCTGTACAGCCGGGTGAACGTTGGCACGCGGGTGGTGGTCCAGTAATTGAATCGGGGTCAGGCGACCGAATATGGCGCCTGAGTTCGGGGGATCGGGGTCGGGCAATCGGGACAAAACCCGGTGCCCGACCTCTGATTTTTCAGCACCAGCCGCTCCGACGACCACCGTCATAGCTGCGGGCGAAGCCGCCATTGAGGAGTGCGGCGGAAACGTCGGCGGTATCGCGCGTCGCCACCAGCGCATCGATCCGGCCGCCGTATTTGTCGATGCCGACCTGCGAGATCATCACCCCGCCGGCTGCGAGCATTGTTTCGAGCGCGGCGCGCGCGGCTTGCGCTTTCGCAAGCTCGTCGGCACAGCGTGCATGCAATTCCGGCGCATCGATGTTGCGCAACCGCACTTTAGTCGTGACATCGAGTCCCGGCCAGACGCGAACGCGCGCGTCGAAGGTATCGCCGTCGATGATGCGCAACACGTCGACCGGATAAGTGAACTGGAGATTTGGCGACGATCGTAAGACCGCATCAACGCCGTGCACCGACGCGGGCGCCGCACCGGCATGCGTTGGGTGCTGCGTCATTGGCGGCCGCAACGTCGCCCCTGCCGCAAG
>JASHSY010000407.1 GCA_030040825.1 Xanthobacteraceae bacterium | reverse complement strand
TATCCGGCGACTGTGCTTGCCAATGTGTCCAACGACGCCAAGATGCTGAACGAGGAAATTTTCGGCCCGGTCGCCTCGCTGCAAACCTTCAAGAACGAAGACGAAGTCGTCACCCGCGCCAATGATACTGAATATGGCCTGGTCGCTTACCTCTATACCAAGGACCTCAGCCGCGGCATGCGGGTGTCGGAGAAGCTCGATTTCGGCATGGTCGGGCTCAATCGCGGCATCGTTTCCGATCCGGCCGCGCCGTTCGGCGGGACCAAGCAGTCCGGCCTCGGCCGCGAAGGCGCGCGGGAAGGGATGATGGAATTCATGGAAACCCAATACGTGTCGGTGAGTTGGTGAGGTCCGTCCTGGTCATGCCCGGCCTCGTCCCGGGCATCCACGTCTTAGTGAGATAAACGAGGTCGTGGATGGCCGGGACAAGCCCGGCCATGACGAAACAGGGAACATGACTGAGCAATGAACATCCTCATGCCGCAACTCGGCGAAACGGTCGCCGAAGGAAAGATCACGCAGTGGTTCAAGTCGGCCGGCGACGCGGTAGCGCCGGGCGACAACCTGTTCGAGATCGAGACCGACAAGGTGTCGATGGAAGTGCCGGCGACCGAAGCCGGCGTGCTCAATGAAATCCGCGTGCAAGCCGGCGAAGTGGCACCGGTCGGCGCTGTCGTCGGCGTGATCGGAGCGCCCGGCGGCGCCGTTGCCAGCGGGCCGGCCAAATCTGCGCTCGCCGCGGCGCCGAAGGCCGCGTCTGTGCCGAAAGCGCCCGCGCCCTCGCCGCCAACCGGTTACGAAAGCGAGCCCGCCCCGGCACCAGGCGCGAAGTTGCGGCGGCCGATCAAGCTCGATCCGTTTTTCGAGGTGCGCACGCCCGAGCGCAATTTCGGCCCGGCGAGATTGTCCGGGGGCACCACGGTGACGCCGTTGGCGCGCCGGCTTGCTGCCGAAGCCGGCATCGATCTATCCCGACTACGGGGCTCGGGCCCGCACGGCCGCATTGTTGCACGCGACGTGGAAACCGCCCATCCGAGCGCGCGGGCGCCGCTCGCCGATGGTCCGGGCGCCGATCAGATCAAGGCCTTGTACGACCCCGCCGGCTACGAGGAAGTGCCGCTCGACGCCATGCGCAAGACGGTAGCCGCGCGCATGACGATGGCGAAACAGACCGTCCCGCACTTTTATCTGACCGCCGACATCGTCATCGATCGCCTGCTGGCGGTACGCGAGGAAGCCAACGCCGCCGCGCCGAAGGACCCCGACGGCGAGCCGGTGTTCAAGCTCTCGCTCAACGATTTCATCATCCGGGCGCTGGCGATCGCGTTGCAGCGCGTGCCGGCGGCGAATGCGGCGTGGGCCGGGGACCGCATTCTGCGATTCAAGCATTCCGACATCGGCGTTGCGGTCGCGCTCGACGGCGGACTGATCGCGCCGATCGTGCGTAACGCCGAAACCAAATCTCTGACGGCCATCTCTTCGGAAATGAAAGACTTGGCCGCCCGCGCCCACGACAGGAAGCTCAAGCCTGCCGATTATCAGGGCGGCTCAGCGGCCATTTCCAATCTCGGTATGTACGGCGTGCGTGAATTCTCGGCGATCATCAATCCGCCGCAGGTGACCATCCTCGCGGTCGGCACTGCGCGCCGGCAGGCAGTCGAGAAGGAAGACGGCGGCGTCGCTTTCGCCAGCATGCTCACCGCAACGCTGTCGTGCGACCATCGCGTCGTCGATGGCGCGCTCGGCGCCGAGCTCTTGGCAGCCGTCAGGGTTCTGCTGGAGGCGCCGGTAACAATGCTGGTATGAGTACGATGATGACAGCCGACAAACCGGACGTATTGCTGATCGGGCCGCTGCGACCGTGGCTGGCCAAGGGCCTTGCCGATTTCCCCCTGCACCAAATGCCCGCGGCCAATCGCGACGCATTTCTCGCCGCCAAAGCCAATCTGCGCGCGATGGCGGTGAGCGCGCCGGTCGAACCGGTCAATGACGCTTTGTTCGACCGTTTGCCGAAACTACAAATCATTTCCAGTTTCGGCGTCGGTTACGACCACATCGATGCGGTGGCTGCGGCGAAGCGAGGCATCATCGTTACTCATACGCCCGACGTGCTGAACGAAGAAGTGGCCGACACCACGATCGGCCTGCTGCTCTGCACCGTGCGTGAATTTCCACAAGCTGAACGCTATGTGCGCGCCGGCCGATGGCCGCAGGGCAACTATCCGCTGAGCAAAGCGACGCTGCGCAACCGCACCGTCGGCTTGGTCGGCATGGGCCGGATCGGCGCGGCGATTGCGCGACGGCTTGAAGGTTTCGGCGTCCCGATCGTCTATCACACGCGCCGGCGCCGACCCGAATTGGCCTATCGCCATTACCCAGAGCTGATCGACATGGCGCGTGACGTCGATACGCTAATTGTCATCGTGCCGGGCGGCGCCGAAACGCGCAACATGATCGATGCTCGCGTGCTCGACGCACTCGGCCCCGACGGTGTCCTCATCAATATCGCGCGCGGCTCCGTCGTCGACGAGCCGGCGCTGATCGCAGCGTTAAAGCAGCGAAAGATCTTCGCCGCCGGGCTCGACGTGTTCGCTGACGAGCCGAATGTTCCGGCGGAACTCATGACCATGGACAACGTGGTGCTGCTGCCGCACGTCGGCTCGGCGTCAATGTATACCCGCGAGAAGATGGATCAGCTGATCGTCGACAACATTGTGGCTTGGGCGGCGGGCAAGCCGCCGCTCACGCCGGTGCCGGAAACGCCCTGGCGGGGGTGGCGCTGAAAAGCGGCTCCGCCGCTACTCCGCGGCGAGACGCACTTCCGGCGCGGCCGCGCGAACATCGGGCTCGACGTGATCTTCGAACGGGACGAAGTTCTTCTGGAACATACCGACCAGCTTGCGCGCGGCCTGGTCGAATTCGAGCTTGTTCTGCCAGGTCTTCTGCGGATAGAGCAGATGCGGCTCGACGCCGGTCAGCTGGGTCGGCACGGAAAAGCCGAAATAAGGATCGGTACGGAATTTGGCGTTCTTGAGCGAACCGTCGAGCGCGGCGGCCAGCAGCGTGCGCGTCACCTTGATCGGCATGCGCCGGCCGACGCCATAGATGCCGCCGGTCCAGCCGGTATTGACCAGCCAGCAATCGACGTCGTGCGCGCTGATCAACTCACGCAGCAGATTGCCGTACACCGACGGATGCCGGGGCAAGAATGGCGCGGCGAAGCAGGTGGAGAACTCCGGCTGCACCCCGACCAAACCTTTCTCGGTACCGGCAACCTTGGCGGTGTAGCCCGACAGGAAATGGTACATCGCCTGCGCCGGGGTCAATTTTGCGATCGGCGGCATGACACCGAAAGCATCGGCCGTCAGCAGCACGATGTTACGCGGCTGTCCGGCGCGGCCGGTGCGCGAAGCATTGGGAATGAAGTCGAGCGGATAAGCGGCGCGCGTATTTTCCGTCTTTGAATCGTCGTCGAAGTTGCAAATCCGTGTGTCCGGATTGAACACCACGTTTTCCAGCACAGTGCCGAAGCGCTGCGTGGTGGCATAGATCTCCGGTTCGGCTTCCGCCGAAAGCTTGATGCATTTGGCGTAGCAACCGCCTTCGAAGTTGAACACGCCCTGCGGTCCCCAGCCGTGCTCGTCGTCGCCGATCAGCGTGCGGCTGGCATCGGCGGACAACGTGGTCTTACCGGTGCCGGATAACCCGAAGAACAGCGCGACGTCGCCCGTTGGCCCGACATTGGCCGAGCAATGCATTGGCATTACGCTTTCCGCCGGCAGATAGTAATTAAGCGTGGTGAATACCGACTTCTTCATTTCGCCGGCGTAGGAGGTGCCGCCGATCAGGATGATGCGCCTTGTGAAGTCGAGCGCGATTATGGTTTCGCTGCGCACACCGTGGCGCTTGGGATCGGCTTTGAATGACGGCAGCGACAGAATAGTGAAATCGGGTATGTAGTGCGAAATCTCGGCGCGCTCCGGCCGGATCAGCAGCGCGCGGATGAACATCGAATGCCAGGCAATTTCGTTAAAGACGCGGACCTTGATGCGATATTTGGGATCGGCGCCGCCATAAAGATCTTGCGCGTAAAGCACCTTGCCTTTGGCGTGGGCGAGAAAATCGTCGAACAATAACTGGAATTTTTCCGGTGAAAGCCGGCCATTTTTCTCCCACCACACCGATTTCTCGGTCTGACCGTCGACCACCACGAATTTGTCTTTGGGGCTGCGTCCGGTGTGAGCACCGGTTTCGGCGCAAAACGCGCCACCGGCGACGAGGAAGCCCTCACCATTGGCAATTGCGTGTTCGGTAAGGATGGTGTCGGGCAAATTCCAGTGAACGGCGGCGAGATCCTTCAAGCCAAATTTATCGACGCCATGAGCGCTGTTTCGCAGACCCGTCTCTTTCAAGCTTGCCTCCGCACGCTCGCCCGGCAGTAAAGCTGCTGCTTGTCTTTTT
Source organism: Xanthobacteraceae bacterium (assembly GCA_030040825.1). GTDB lineage: Bacteria > Pseudomonadota > Alphaproteobacteria > Rhizobiales > Xanthobacteraceae > BOG-931. The sequence goes on along the minus strand of JASHSY010000407.1, from coordinate 4,790 downwards.
GCGGCCTCATGGAAGAGACCGATGCAGCCCGCAACTGGCAGGCGTGGGACCCTATATCGGGCATCCTAGCATCTGCCAAGACCGACTCCCATCACAAGGCTAACAGAGGAAAACGCAGTCCGTTCCTCGCGCTGCAATGCAGCAAGCGTGCTAAGCACCGATTATTTGGCGCGCGCCGCCTTGGCCAAATCGACGACCATCATGCGCAATTGCTCAGCGTTGGTGACGCGTTCGGTAAACGGTAAACGCAAAGCAGCATCGCCGTAAGCAAGGTCGAGCCCGTCCGGGTCAACACCGGTGAGCCGCCACGGCCCGTCTTTGGCGCCGAGAAGTTTTGTCGCGTAGAGCTTGATCGCTTCGGCATGATCGTCGTTCATATGCGCGACCGCACTCGCTTCCGCAGCAATCAAATCTTGTGCGCCGGAAATGTCGGTGATCACGTCGGCGGCTTTCAGATCGGCAGCGCGGGCGAAGCCGGCATTGAGATGCGCCGATGCAATGGTTAGCCGCCAGAACATGAAATCGGCAAAGCCGGCATACAACTCCGACTTCGGATGACGCGCGAGGAAGCGCCGGCGCGTGCGCGGCTCATCGCCATGATCGCGCGCTACTGGAGCAAACGTACCAAGCACGGTCAGGCGCGGATGCGCGAGTGGGTCGCCGCGGCCGCCCGATGAAAGCAACAGCGATGCTCGGCCGTCGTTTTCCAGATTGGCGGTATGAGTGGCAAGCCGTGAGACAAGAATGAGCGGCGACGCGTCGACGTCGGTGGCGATGTTAACCAATGACGCGAAGGGGTGGCCGGTGTTGCGGTCGATGGTCGCAAGTGCGCCGGCACGCACCGTGCGCAGCAGTGTCCTGGCGAGCCCCTTGGCGTCAAAGTCGGCGGCCGGCGCGCCTTCCGGCAGCCGATCAGGCATGACGCCCGGCAGTCGCGGGGCTTTGTCGTTTTCGGCGTTATCATCGCTCATCCCGGTTCCCCTCAGTCGCAATATTTGCCCCGATTTTGCCTTGTCTGGTCACACTTCCGCCCCTACATGGGTCTTCAAAGGCTACCGGGGCCGGGGCTGATGATGCTTGCGGCCGACTCATGTTAGAAGGCCGCCATGCCGACAATCGCTCTCGTCGATGACGACCGCAACATCCTAACCTCGGTGTCCATCGCACTCGAGGCCGAGGGCTATCGTATAACGACCTACACCGACGGCGCCTCGGCGCTCGACGGCTTCAAGTCGGCGCCCCCCGACCTCGCAATCCTCGACATCAAGATGCCGCGCATGGACGGCATGGAGACCTTGCGGCGGCTGCGGCAGAAGTCCGATTTGCCGGTGATCTTCCTCACCTCCAAGGATGAAGAGATCGACGAATTGTTCGGCCTCAAAATGGGTGCCGACGACTTCATCCGCAAACCGTTTTCGCAGCGGCTGTTGGTCGAGCGGGTCAAGGCCGTGCTGCGCCGCGTGTCGCCGAAAGACGGCACCGTGCCGAAAGAGGCCGACAGCAAGGTGCTCGAACGCGGGCTGCTGCGCATGGATCCCGAACGCCATACTTGCACGTGGAAGAACGAGCCGGTGACGCTCACCGTCACCGAGTTTCTGATTTTGCACGCGCTGGCGAGCCGGCCCGGCGTGGTCAAAAGCCGCAATGCCCTGATGGATGCCGCCTACGACGATCAGGTCTACGTCGACGACCGCACCATCGACAGCCACATCAAGCGGCTGCGCAAGAAATTCAAGGCCAGCGACAACGAATTCGATATGATCGAAACGCTTTATGGCGTTGGTTATCGTTTTAAGGAATAAGTGCGAGGCATGATCCGGAAAAATGGAATCCGGTTGGTCGGTAAGACCGGTCATGCTCCAATAAGTGCCATTTAGCGCACGGGCCGCGGACAACCAAATTTGATCGTTGGCTCAAAATGGCTCCTGACTGGGACGGCTGACGTGCGGTAGTAATGGCGTCCATGCCCGTGTGAAACGGGCATGATCGGAACCCCGGCAGACGACGTGCTCGATCGAACCGCTGAAATGGCAGGGGCCCCTGAGGCCCAATCGCCCGAGATTGCGCCGCAGATTGCGGCCGACGGCCTGGATGATGCCGCGGTACAGCCGCGTCCGCGTGGCTTCGCGCGCATCGGCAGCTGGGCGCAGCACGCCTGGCAATTTTTCATCACGCAAAGCTTCTCCAGCCTCACCCGCCGCATCCTGTTTCTAAACCTTGCCGGACTGGTGGCGCTGTCCATTGGCTTCACTTTTCTTTCGCAGTTCCGCGCCGGCCTGATCGACGCGCGCATTCAGAGCCTTTTGGTGCAGGGGCAAATCATCGCCGCCGCCATTGCTGCGCAAGCGACCGTCGAAACCGGATCGGCGATCACGGTCGACCCCGACAAGTTGCTCGATCTGCGGCCGGGCGAAAGTTATGGACCATCCGAGGACGCGCTCTACGGCATCGATTTTCCGATCAATCCGGAACGTGTCGCGCCGGTGTTGCGGCGGCTCGTCTCGCCGACCAAGACGCGCGCACGCATTTACGACCGCGACGGCGTGCTGCTGGTCGATAGCCGCAATCTGTTCGGTCGCGGCGACGTGCTGCGTTACGATCTGCCGGCGCCGAATGCCGAGAAGCCCGGTATATTCGAGCGCACTTACATCGCCGTCCGCCGCTGGCTGGGACGCGGCGATCTTCCGCTCTATCAGGAACTCGGCGCACTAAGCGGCCGCGGTTATCCCGAGGTGACGCAAGCGCTTGCCGGCCAGAACGCCAGCATGGTGCGTATCAACAATCGCGGCGACGTCATCGTATCGGTGGCGGTGCCGGTGCAACGCTTCCGCGCCGTGCGCGGCGCGCTGATGCTTTCCACGCAAGGCGCCGACATCGACGACATGGTCGAGGCGGAACGCCTTGCCATCCTGAAGGTCTTTCTGGTCGCTGCCGGCGTGATGGTCGTGCTGTCGATCCTGCTCGCCGGAACGATCGCCGAGCCGGTCCGGCGGCTGGCCGATGCCGCAGAAAGCGTGCGGCGGCGCATCCGCTCGCGCGTGGAGATTCCGGACTTTACCCGCCGGCGCGATGAGATCGGCCACCTGTCCGGCACGCTTCGCGACATGACCAGCGCGCTCTACAGCCGCATCGAAGCGATCGAAAGCTTCGCGGCCGATGTCGCGCACGAACTGAAAAATCCGCTGACCTCGCTGCGCTCGGCGGTCGAGACGTTACCGCTCGCCAAAACCGACGAGAGTCGTGGGCGGCTCCTCAATATCATCCAGCACGACGTCAAGCGGTTGGACCGGCTCATTTCCGACATTTCCGACGCCAGCCGACTCGACGCCGAGTTGCAGCGGCAAGAGGCGGCGCCGGTCGATCTGGCAAGGCTCCTTAACACGCTAGTCTCCGTCGCTAACGAGGTTAAGCGCGACGACGGCGTAAGCGTGACGCTGCGCTTCGAAGGCGGCGGCGGGCGCACATTCCAGGTGCCGGGCCACGATTCCCGACTCGGTCAGGTGGTCGACAACCTGATCGAGAACGCCCGCTCGTTCTCGCCGCCGCAACGCACCGTGCGCGTCACCTGCCGGCGCTTGAAGAATCATGTCGACATTCTGGTCGACGATGACGGTCCGGGCGTGCGGCCGGATGCGGTCAATAAGGTGTTCGAACGCTTCTACACCGATCGTCCGCATCAGGGCTTCGGCCAGAATTCCGGTCTTGGGCTGTCGATCTCCAAGCAAATCGTCGAGGCGCATGGCGGCGCCATCTGGGTGGAAAACCGGACGACGACCGGTGCCGAGGGAAACCTGACGGTCGCGGGTGCCCGCTTTGTTGTGCGCTTGCCCGCGACGTAATGTTCACGTGAATCCCGTTCATTGCCGCGCAAGCGGAATTCCGGTTCGGGGTGCGGCCGCCGTGGGGGCGAACGGACGATGAATGCAACTGTGCACGCTTCGGCAGTGCTGGTCGGTGCGCGCGCCGTACTGATCCGCGGACCCTCCGGATCGGGCAAATCGCGGCTCGTGCTCGAACTGATCGAAACCGGACGCGCAGGGAGGCCACGCTGCTTCGCCCGGCTGGTCGCCGACGATCGTGTTCATCTCGAGGCGGCCGGCGGGAGATTGCTGGCGCGCCCGGCCGAGACATTGGCTGGCCTGATCGAGGTGCGCGGAGCCGGGCTTTTGCGGGTGCCGCACGAGGCCAGCGCCGTGGTCGGGCTGGTGGTCGATCTCGCCGCCGAGGATGCAAGCCGCCTCCCGGATCCAGACCGGCGCAAGACGGAAATCGAAGGTATTTGGCTGCCGCGACTTGCCGTCGCGGCTGACGCTCCGGCGTTGCCGGCGCTGCTCGCAATACTCAATTCATCGGTTGAAAACTAGGTTTGACGTCGGCCGCCGGGACGGTTGGAGATTGGTTAACCGCGGCCATCTAGATTCCAGGTGAAAGCCGCTCAATTTGCGTCAGACCGGGGTTTCCTCGGTCCCATTGCGGCCTTCACCACTGGCTTTCGGCCCATGCTACCGCAATGCAGCAGCCCCTGGATTTACGCGTAAAAGCCCCTTGCGCTGGGGCTTCGGATGGTCAAGATGAGCACCCTTTCGTGCGGTGCAACCGGGACGCGCCGGCGAGGAGTTCCATGATCGGGCTTGTGCTTGTGACCCACGGGCGGCTGGCTGTCGAGTTCCGCTCGGCCTTGGAGCACGTCGTGGGTCCGCAACACCAGATCGAGGCCGTCACCATCGGGCCGGATGACGACGTCGAGGTCCGCCGCAAGGAGATCATTGACGCCGTGAAACGAGTGGATA